>DAOVTR010000363.1 GCA_030633015.1 Bdellovibrionales bacterium | reverse complement strand
AAGAGTTTTAAAGTAGGAATATAATATAATGAAGACTTTACTAGTTACACTACTAATTATTACTTCAGTAAAGTCTTTTGCTTTGGGGAAATTTTTCTCTTCAGATCCTAGAGAACCTCAAATAATTATTGTACAAGAAAATCCAGATAATACAGACAGAGTTTTATTTAAATTTTGCACTACTAAAGAAATGAAAAAGTGTTGGTCTTTAGCAGGCCCAGAAGGTGTACTAAAGACTGTTTTAGAAAAAGAATCAAACAAACAAGAAAAAAGATCAAAAATAGCAAGATATGCAAATCCAGTAGAAGATCTTGCGCTCTTTATGGTAAGTATGTCTGTTTTTGGACGTATTGGGAAAGTAGGGATTGCCTTTATTGGAGGAACTCTCACCATGATGGGAAGTGATCTTATTAATAAAGAGAGTAACAGTTCTAGCTACAAAGAAGAACTTTCTCTAACCCTTGACCCAGACCAAAATTTTCGTATAAAATTAAAACTTTTTGAAACAAGTATTTCAAAATATTCTTATATATTAGAGAAAAAGCTTAGGAGGATGAGGTATCCTTGTGTTGAAGATCAAGAAAGTCAGGAGTGTAAAGAGTCAGGTCAGTGGTTAAAAAAGAGGTTACTTAATCCTTATTCTAATTTAGTAGAAGATCAATTCATATAACTTTTATGATATAACACTCAAACTTGACTAAAAGTCTTATCGACACACTTTTTTTTTAAAAAACTTTCAAATACTTTAATGATTGATTTGAACACTCTTCTTCCCAAAAATATTCAAAAAATAATAATATAAAATATGACCTATAAAATAATATTTACTACCGTTAAAACACGCGTTATAGTCCAACAAAATAAAATGACCTCTTATCAAGGACAATATGGAGAAAAACGACAGACGGTGCACTTTTGCTATCATCTCGCATCCAGATGCAGGAAAAACAACCATGACAGAAAAGCTGATCTGGTTTGGAAGTGTCATAAGAGATACTGGGATGGTGAAATCAAAGTCTGGAAATTATGCAAAATCAGACTGGATGGAACTAGAAAAGCAGAGAGGAATCTCAGTAACATCTTCTGTAATGTCTTTCCCATATAACAACAGAGCAATGCATCTTTTAGATACTCCAGGCCATAAAGATTTTTCTGAAGATACCTACCGAACACTGACTGCAGTTGAGTCCGTTTTAATGATGATTGATGCTGCTAAAGGTGTTGAGGCACAGACCATAAAGCTAATGGAAGTCTGCCGTCTCAGGGATACTCCCATTGTTACTTTTATGAATAAATTTGATCGTGACTCACTAGATCCTTTTGAACTAATTGATAACGTAGAAAAGATACTATCAATTCAATGTGTTCCCATGACCTGGCCCATTGGAGATGGGGTCAATTTTAAAGGTGTTTATGATATTTTAACCAAACAGATTCGTAGTTTTACTGACTCACAAGATCCCAATATCCCAAAAATTATTGATGCATCTAATTTAGACTCTCCAAAACTTCAAAAAGAAATTGGTGAACAATTTATAACTAAGCTCAAAGAAGATATGGAAATGATCAAGGAGCTTATTTCTCCATTTGATGAAGAGGAATTCTTAGCAGGAATTCAAACTCCTGTTTTTTTTGGATCCGCTTTGAATAATTTTGGAGTTAAAGAGACTCTTGATATGATTTCAAATAAAGCTCCTGGCCCAGGACCTAGAGAGGTAAAACTTCCTCCTTATGATAGTGATTCTTCCATCAGAATAGTAAATCCCAATGAGGATAAATTCACCGGATTTATTTTTAAAATTCAGGCCAATATGGATAAAAGACATCGTGACCGTATTGCATTTATGAGAGTCTGCTCTGGACGGTTTGAAAGAAATGAGAAAATTTTTCATGTCAGATCGGGAAAAGAAATAAAAATTGCCACCCCCTTAATATTTCAGGCCCAAGATCGAGAAATTTCAGAATATGCTCTTGCAGGAGACATAATAGGTATTCATGATACTGGAAAATATCAAATTGGAGATAGTTTTTCTAATGGAGAAAAAATACTATTTACTGGAATACCAAACTTTGCCCCAGAGATTTTTCAAAAAATAATTTTAAAAGATCCACTCAAAGGTAAACAGCTTGATAAGGGGCTAAGGCAGCTATCTGAAGAAGGAACTGTTCAACTTTTTAGCAGACATGCCATAAATGAAAAGATTCTTGGTGCAGTAGGAATGCTTCAGTTTGAAGTTGTTAAATTCCGTCTCGAAGATGAATATAATGTTAGGGGTGAGTATCAAAGCTACCCTTTTGTTGGAATTAGATGGCTTAAATTTCCAAATGAAAAAATTCAAAATGATTTTATAAATAAAAACGGCAACAATATTGTATATGACATAAAAAATAGGATCTGCTTTTCAGTTAAATCTGAGTGGGATCTAAAGCTTGCCCAAGAGAAGTTTCCTGACATTGTTTTTTATAAAAACTCTGATTATAGATAAACAAATTTAATATAATTACAATTAAAACGAACTTGTCAATATATCAAATTCCATTTTAACTCATGGCCTAAGCGCCTTTCATTTAATTAATAGATGACATGAGTTGTAAGAAAATTTGGGTTTTTTTACCATATTATTATGATAAATTTTCTAAGTCTAATTTTCATATAATTATTATATAAAATTAAGATCTCATAAGGAAATGAATGAAAGCTTTTAAATGGATTTT
>DAOVTR010000250.1 GCA_030633015.1 Bdellovibrionales bacterium | reverse complement strand
GGTGGTGATCCGTTAATCATTAAGGTTAAAAACGATGCTTATATTGATCCCAGCTATACAATTATTTTAAATGGTGAAACTGGTATTACAAATTCAACGGTTAATATTAATTTAAATGACGACGACACTTTAGCTGGCTCACTTGGAGGCCCTGGAGGATTTAGCGGCGGTGGTTGTCGTGATAAACTTATCGGAATAGGAATAGTTTATGACTCCCTTGATGGCAATGGAGTATTTGAAAGTTTTGGAAAATCTGCAATTGATAACAATGATGATGGGAGCTCTGATAACTGCGCTGGCGGCGGCGGCGGCGGATCTCTTATAAATCTTACTGCTACAGACGGAGATACTGGAACAAACGGCCCTGTAGGTGGACAAGCAGGAAGTCAAATTTCGTTCTCACTGCTAGATAATTTCTATGGAGGAGCTGGTGGAGGATCTGGGGGCGGTTCTGCATATGATAATTTTGGAGCTAATCAACTTGAAGGTTCTACAGGTGGTGCAGGTGGTGGTGCCATATTAATTGTTACGAATGGGGCTTTTCAAATGAAAGGTACAATTACCTCCATAGGTGGAAATGGTGGAGCGACCACAGTAACATCTGGTGGTGGTGGTGGTGGCGCAGGTGGTACTATTTTTTTAAGATCTGCAACTAGCATTTTGATAACAGGAACTTTAAATATTACAGGAGGCAATGGAGGAACTAATGGCGGGTCCCCAGAGGATTGCCAAGGTGGAGATGGTGGAAACGGGGCATTTGGAAGAATCAGAATAGACGCACCTGATGGAAGAGATGGAAATAATATTAATATAACAACATCAACAATAATACCTGTAGATGCCACTTCATACATTGAATACGGAGATACAAATCAACAAACATTTCAATCTGATCTAATTACTGGATGTGGTACAATTGCACTCATTTCAGATCACGACGACTTTGACTCAAATTTTCCACCAATGATTTTTACACTTACAGCCTTAATTGGATTTTTTATCCTCACAGCAAGATCTTTAATCCAACAAGTAATTTTGCATTATCTAAACTAGTTGTATCTGAATCAAAACCAATAAGAAATTTTTTTTCATACTTTAAGCCAGACATCATTAGAATATTATTAAAAACGTTATAAGTTAAGGTAGTATTAACTTCAGTAGATAAAATTGTACCAATAGAGAATCTCGCTTCAACATTATAACTTATTTTTCCATTCAGATCTTTTTGAAATCCAATGTTTGTAACAACTCCTCCATAAAACTGATTCTCGGCCCTCAACTGTTCAGGAGAAATTCTTTCATATATAGAACACAAATTAAGATTAACTCCAATTGTTGCATAAACAGGAGAAGAAAACCCCCAATCAAAATAGGAACCATAACTGTAACTTGAATATAAATCTTGATAGCCAAGATCATCAAAAACGGTTCCTGAAACCCTAGATATTTTTCCAAGAAAGAAATTTTTGTTATTTTTACCAAAATATTTTAAGGATAACTGAGCTGAACTAAAAACAAGGCCACTAAACTTTACAGTTACAGCTCCATCCTCTCTATTGTAATTAACGTAGCTTGAAGAAAGCCCCCCACTAATATTTACTTTCTTCTGCGATGGTATTTTCTTAAAAATAAAATCTCTGTTTATTTTTTTAACTGGAACAACTTTTTTCTTTTTAGCAACTTTCTTAGCTAAACTTTTAAAACTTAATGATCTTCTTTTACTCTTAACTAACCGACCATACTTATCTACTGCCCAAACTCTCCAATATAGTTTTTTACCAATAAATTTATCATCAACATTCATATTAAAGATGTTTTTTTTAACCGTCTTAGAAACCAAAATATTTTCAAATGAAAGATTATTAGAAATTTTAATATAATATTTCTTAGCTCTTTTTATCTCTCCCCACATAAAAGTTACTATTTTAATATCGTCATTTAAACTTATCTTGTCTCTATGTTTTGGAAGTAAAAGTGAAGGAACCTGCAAACGCTTTAACTCTTCAGGCTTAACAATTAAAAGAGGGACTGGATCACTAAACTCACTTTTTCTTCCCCAACTATCAATAATTGAAATTCTCCAATAAAACCTTCCAACATGGGGATTAATCCATTGATATTCAGGACTGACTAATTTTTTTTCAATTATTTTATTTTTAAGTTTTAAATCTTTAAAAACCTGTAAAATATAATTATCAGCGCCATCTTGTTTGGGCCATGAAATTAAAATGACATCTTGAAATTCTTGCCCATAAGCATTTGTTATAAAGAAATTAATCATTTTATTTATAAACGTTGATTTTCTTTTAATTCTCTTAATATCAATCTTTTTTCTAAGTTTTTCCAATTGTAACTTTGGCTTTTTAGGTGGCGGTGCAAGTTTTATTATTATTTTTTTTATTTCACTAAATTCTTTCTCATCTCCGTTTGTACGATTTATTCTCCAATAAAAAAGACCTTCTATCGGTTTTTTTAATTTATATTCATTTTTTAAAACTTGATCTGAAAATTGAATATTTTCAAACGATATCTCATTAGAAAACTCTATAAAATATTTAAAACGATTAGTTATTTCTCCGCTGAATTTAAACGATATCGTATCATTAGGATTTTTTCTCTCATAGCTATAATCATCTTGGGGTAGAATTAACCGATGATTAAAATCACTAATTTTAAAATGAAAAACATTAGAAAAATTTGTTTTTCGCTGAAGTTGATCAATGGCCATGACTCTCCAGTAATAATCTCCTTTAGGCTTTTTCAGCTGATAAAAATTTGTTCCTAAAACTTCATCAACCACAATATTCTTAAACAATTTATCGTGAGAAACTTGAAGATAATATTTCTTTGCAAGTTCATCTAATGTCCACTTCAACTCTATAAAATCATTATTTTTAATTTTTAATATTTTTTTATTCGGAGCAATTCGCTCAGGAATATTGGGAAAATCATATTTTTTGATATTAAAATTAATATCAGTCCACAAATCATCAATTCGCTTATCGTAAACGGCCTTAACACTAAACTTATATGTTCCACTTTTTCGTTGATTAATTAAAATATATGGTTCATTTAAATCTCCTTTATCAATTATCTCATTACTACGTTCTAAAACGAATTTATATTTGGCATTCTCCTGCTCCGTCCAACTTATTTTCAAATCTATTTTATCAACCAAACTACCGTCAGGATTTAAACTGAAAACTTCATCATTTTCAGGAGAGATAAATTTTATTTCTCTCTGCTTATAAACTCTAAATACTCTTGTTTCTGATTCTAATTTTTTGTTTTTATTTATTGCGACTATTTTCCAAAAATACTTACCATCTAAAAAGTCTAAAAAGGTTTCATTTTTTAAGCTTATATTATGAATTATTTTAGAAAAATCTCGTTTTTTTGAAATAACAAGCTGAACTTTATTATTAAGTAATTGTTCCCAACTAAATCTGACAGACATGGAGTTTTTAGTATAGAAGCATTCATTCATCAATGGTGTTTGCAAATTTATCAATTTTTCAAAAATATATTCTGAAATATTTTTTATTTTTTTATTTTTCTCTAACACTAAAGACTTATTTTTAACAATACTAACCCTAACTTCTTTATTCTTACCAATTACCTCGCCTTTCAGCACAGTTAATTTAGCAATATCTCCTTTGCTCTCTACATGTAACTCAGCATTTTTCCCTGATATTTCAATCCTGTTCTTTCCATATAAAAGTTTCAAAGTTTTTGTATTATCCAAAAGTTTGAAATAAACTAACCCATCTCTTAAATTGATAGAGGGATATTCCTGACTTCCACTAATTTTAAATAAAGTATTTTCTGAAACTTTAACAATCGCCTTTTCGGT
>DAOVTR010000022.1 GCA_030633015.1 Bdellovibrionales bacterium | reverse complement strand
TTTATTTGAAAATAAGATGTATCAGTAGTTCCTGCTCCAGTTGTAATTTCATAGTTTCTTCTGTTAACAATGAAGTAGAGATCGCTATTGAACTTTTTAGCTTTTATTCCAAAATCAAAGCCAAGTTTATCTTCATATTCATAAGTAGTTGCATCATCTTTAAATTTATTATTGATTCTAATGGCAGACCAGATAGTTAATTTGTTTTTTAAAACTGCGCTGAATGAAATTTTCATACCACTGACTTCCTCTCCTAGGGCAGTTTTGGTATCAAGGTAGGTAAATGAACCTCCCCATTTTAACCCAGAGTTTTTTGCACCATAAAAAAGTTCTATCGGCTTCATTGCAGAGGCTACAACGCCACCCAAATTTGCAACTGCTTCAGAAAACATGGGATCAAGTCGTCCGTAGTGAAATCCTAAGCGAGTATTTGATTTTTTCTTTCCAAGCTTGGTAAAGAAACCGGCCATACCATCTTCAAAGGTTACACTATTATCTTTTAGATTATGAATATATCCAGGCATGGAAAAAACATTTGAATCATCATCATAGTAAGTAGATCCCGAGTTGTAATTTGATCCATGAGCCGTATCTATAGGATAAACTCCTATCGTTCCCATGGTGCTAACTCTAACAGTACTTGCAAAGCTTAAAGTACAAATTAAAGTAGAAATTGCAATAATAAATAAATTTTTCATTAAAACTCCTTTTAGTTATATATCTTATTTAATTTTTTAAAATTTATTAATAGTGTCTGATAGTGCTTTAACTTTTCTAAGTTATTTTGTTTTTTATATAGTTCGATATATAGTTGTAATATTTGATCTCTTTTAGACGTTAATTCGAGGTTTCGGTATAAATTATCTGTCTTAACAATTTGTTTTTTCGCCTGTTCAAAATGGTCATGTTCAAGATAGAGTTTTGACATGGTTAATCTAGCAAAGGCTAAAACTTCAATGTTATAGAGTTCTCCCGCATTATAAAGCTCTTCAAGCTCACTTAGTCTGTTTTTTAGTTTTCTTCTTTTTTTATTATCTGTAGTTTGAAGATTTTTAGATGCAAGGAAAAAATGATAATATATTTTTTGTTCAATTTCTTTTTCATTATCATAAAGTGAAACTAGCTCTTTTATAAGTTCATTTGCCTTCGAAATATTACCTCTATGATAAAGGTATCGAGCTTCTAAATACTTAATCGGTCTATCTAGTCCCAGATTTTCAATTTGGTTAAATGATTTTAGTGATAGTAGGTTTTTATTAAAGCTTTTTATTTCATTGCGTTTTATTAAAAGCAGCGCCTTTTTAAGCCTGGTCAAGAGGTATTTCTTTTTGATTCCTTTTAAAATATATAGATCCGCCGCCGTTTGATAATATTTTTCAGCTTCAATATATTTTTTTTCATTTCTAAATTTATCTCCTAGAGCAGAATATTCATCAGCGCGTCCTTCCATTTCATTTTGTTCATATTTTTTCTGTGATGTAGAAGAGCAGCTTAGTAAGTTTAAAGATATTATAATTAAAAAGATTATATATATGAATGTTGTTTTAGTCATTGAGTTCGACTCCTAGGTATTTTTTATCTTTAACAATACCTCCTTTAATTAGAGGATTATTATTTACTCCTTTAAGAGTGTCATTTAAGTTTTTAATTGCTTTATTGGCATTAATAATGATTGGAGAAATATTTTTTTTATTTTCATGTAGTGTCTTCATTGTATCTTCAACATAGATCATTGATCTCTCTATACTTTGAAGTATTTTATTTACTGATTCTCCTCCGGCCCGTCCTACGATTCCTTGTTTTTCATGTTGGGCCTCAAGTAGCTCTTCTACTCTCATTAAGACTAAGTTTAAAGTTTCTATTGTTTCATCAATTTTGATTACTGTTTTTTGGTTTGTAAGATCCTCTAAGACTTTATTTAATTTTGTTGCAACACCACCGAACCCTTCATCTGGAGCAGTGATGTTTCCATTTGAAATATTTTCAATACCTTGTGGTGATTTGATGTATGCAATAAAAGAGTCGGTCTTTAATGTCTTAAGGTTTTGTTGTTTATTATCAGGTACTATTAATTCTAGATGAGTAATGTCACCAGATAGTGTGCCACTAATTAATGATATTACGCTATAGGTGACAGCTTTTTTTCTAAAATCGTTATAAATAAAAAAATCAACTTTTATTTTGTTTTCTTTATCAAGAGAAAAGCATGTGACTCTACCAATTTCTAGCCCTTTAAAAATAACTGGAGGATGTTTTTGAAGTCCATTGGCATTTGAAATTATTGTATGAAAATGGATCTTTTTATGAAATGTTTTATTGTTAATCATTACCAACGTTAAAAACATTATAAATAATCCGATAGCAATTAATACGAAGCCTGATACTAGTTTTTCTCGATGTTTATACTTAAAGCTCATATGTCACCATTTTGTTGTGAGATATTCTAAATATTATATCTCCATAATTTTTTATTATATTAGATCTATTTGTAAAAAATAGAATCACACATTTTTTTTTCTTTAGTTCACTTATTTCTTGGTTAACTATGTCATGTAAGCTTTCATCAATATTTATAAATGGATCGTCCCAAAGAAAAACAAGTGGATTTGTAATAAGTGCTCTTATTAGAGAGATGATATATTGTTGGCCCGATGAAAGAGTTGCTGGACGTTGATCTCCAAGGGAGGAGATTTTAAATTTTTCAAGATAGTTTGTTATAATATTTGATTTTTCCACGTCACTTAACTCTTTTGAATGGGCGTCAAGTGCTAGTTTTAAATTTTGAAAAATTGTTAAGTTTGAAATCAAAGCAGGAACTTGAAAAATAATGCCAAATTTTTTTTTGATTATTTTAATTTGATCAAATGATGAGTTGTATATTGATTGTTCGTTATAAACGATATCACCTCTCTCTGGTAAAGTTACTCCAGCAAGATATGATAAAAGCAGAGATTTTCCGGTTCCTGATGGACCGGAGATAACTGTTATTTTTTCAGGAGAGAAGTTTGCGCTAAGATTATTGAAAATATCTTTGTTTGAAATTGATGCATATAGGTTTTGTATCTTAAACATATTAACCTTTAAAAAAGATATGTATTAATATTCCAGCAATATTAATTATAAAAATTGAAAAGACACTTCCTTTGACTGCTGCAATATTTCGTTGTGGCACTTCAGTTGTTGCACTTTTTACGCTTAATCCATGAAAGCTGCTAATTACAGAAATTGCAAAGGCTGAAAATATTATTTTAAAAAAAGTTACTTGAATATCTAAAAAACTTAAGGATTTTATAAAATTATCAAAAAATTCTCCAAAAGGGAGAGGGTTAAAAAGTGAACTAACTATATAGCCTCCAAAAATTCCAAAAATTGAGAAGTATAAAGTTAATATTACCATTGATAAAATCATGCCTAAAATTCTTGGAGTTACAATATATGAAATTGGAGAAATTCCAAAAGCTTTTAAAGCATCGATCTCCTTATTTAAGACCATATTTCCAAGTTCTGTTGAAATGGCTGTCCCAGAGCGGGCCAAAATAATAAATGATATAATTATGGGGGCAAAATCTCTAACAACTGCACTTACCAAAATATCATAGATTAATTCAGTTTGACCAAACGACTCTAAAACACTGTATCCTTGGTGAATGATAACTGCACCAAGGAGTAAAGATATCATTGCGATGATTGAAAAGGCTTCATAACCTGTAAAAAGAATTTGATTTATCAATACGTCTTTAGAGATATTTTGATTTTCTTTTATATTTACTAAGTCATATAAAATATCAGCAAAATAATCTTTAAAATTTATATTAGCTTTTATCAGGCTTTTCAAATTGTCCCTTTCGCTTTAGGTGCGTTGCACACAAAATTAATGTTTGATTAGTAAATTATAATTTTAATCAATATCTGGGTAAATAGAGTAAAAATAGGTAATATTTTTTTCTAGTTTCTGTTTTCTTGCCATAAAGCACAATTCTAGGTAAATTTTCTTACAGTTAAAGTATTTAGGAGAAAAAATGTTTGGCCTTGGTGCAGGAGAGATTATTGTAGTTGGTATAATTGCTTTGGTATTTGTAGGACCAAAAAAACTTCCTGAATTAGGTCGTTCTATGGGGCGTTATTTTAGAGAATTTAAGAATGCTAAAAATGATTTTATGACCCAAATTAATACTCCTGAAACTAGTGAATATTTAAAAAATGTTGAGCCCAAAAAAGATGACAGGCCATTTAACGTTGATTTTAACCCCTTAGCTGATGAGGTAGAAAAATCAAAAAATATTTCGTCAGCAACAGACGATAACAGGCCACCTGAAGATAAACCAGATGAAAAGTCTAGTGAGAAATGACCATAATTTTAGGAGTTTAATATGCTTGGATTAGGAACAACAGAGTTACTCGTTATTGGTGGAATTTTAGTTCTACTTTTTGGTGCAAAAAAGATACCTCAATTGGGTGGGTCTATTGCAGAAGGAATTAAAAACTTTCAAAAAGGTTTATCTGGGCAAGATAAAGATAAAATTGTAGATGATTCAAAACCGACAGAAGATACAGATAAAAAATCTGAGAGTTAATTATTTTTCTTTTTTCTTTCTTACAAAAATCATAACAACAATTACTCCCATTTCATAGAGCGCAATAAGAGGAATCCATAGACCTAACATTGTTAAAATATCAGGAGGAGTAAGCATTGCTGATAGGATACTAAATCCAGCATATACGTAGCGTCTCATTTTATTTAATGATTTACTATTTACAATACCCATAATTCCAAGAATTAAAATAATATTGGGAAGTTGAAAAACCATTCCTAAAAAAACTAAAACTTTGGAGGCAAGTGCCAGATAATCTTTTAAACTTAACGTAGCTTCAATATTTTGAACACCGAACCCCATTAACGTTTTGAAGGTCAAAGGAAAGACAATAAATTGTCCAAACCCAATACCAAGGCAAAAAAGAATAAAGCTTATAAAAATAAATGGTCTGATGGACCTAATCTCATGGTCGTGAAGACCAGGTTTTATAAAGTTCCATAGTAGGTAGAACCAAACTGGAGATGAGACAATAATAGAAGACCAAAAGGCAACTTGAAAAAAAGAGATTACTTTATCTAGTATACCAATATAGACAATTTTATCTGCTCCACCAATATTATTTCTTAGTGGGGCCAGAAGAAATTCTGATAAAATATCACCAAATGTATAGCATACTATAAAGCTTGCAAACAGAACGATTACAATTCTAATTACTGTTTTTCTTAGTTCAGTTAAATGGTCTGTAACGGACATCTCTTTCAACTTTTCCTCGCTTATTTAGTATATTTCTACAATTTCAAAGTCTTTACCTTTGTGAGAAATTAACTCTTTAGGTACAGCTTCAATAATAACTTTTTCTAATGCATCTATAAATCTCTCTTTAAGAAATGTTCTCCCATGTATTATGGAAACTTCTCGTGTTGGAATAGGCTTGGCAAAATCTCTAACCATTTTTTTTCTTGAAGCAGAAAATTTAGTTACATCCATGTGGGGAAGGATGGTATATCCAGAGCAATTTAAAACCATATTTTTAAGAGTTTCAAAGCTACCACTCTCAAAATTCAGATTATCTCGATACTGATTATCCTTCATATTTTCTGTGCATATATTTAAAACTTGGTCTCTGAAACAATTTCCTTTATTTAACATCCAAATATCCTTCAGGGATAGTTCATTTTGATGGATTTTATTTTTTTGATAAAAGGGGTGATCTTGGGCAACAAAGAGATAGAACGGTTCATAATATAAGACTCTTTCAATTAGAGCATTATTGTGTAAAGGGGTAACAAGAATTCCAGCATCAATTTCATCTTCTTCAATTAATTTAATAATATCTTCAGTTTTATATTCTTCAATTAGCAGGTTGATTTGGGGAAATTTTCTTGCAAAAGTTTTTGCAAACATTGGAATAACATATGGAGAAAGAGTTGGTATTACTGCAACTTTAAATGTTCCCTCTAGATTGCTTTTTCCAATATTAATGATATCGAGAATTTTTTTATGCTCTTTAACAACTATTTTTGCTTGATTAATAACTGCAATGCCATCCATTGTAGGCAAAATTGGATTTTTAGACCGATCAAAAATAATAATCCCTAGTTCATCTTCTAGTTTTTGTAGCTGCATACTTAAAGTTGGCTGGGTCACATGACACGACGCGGCTGCCTTCCCAAAATGTCTAAATTTATTAACTGCGATGACATATTCAAGTTGAGTTAGAGTCATAAGCTATCCTTGAGTATTTTTATGTAATAGATCAATATTATCTTTTAATAGATACAATCAATTTAACTAATTTTCTAGTCTAAAAGATACTGTTTTCAATAATAAATATATTGTAAATTTATGTTGAAGATTTCTTGTCTGGTAACTATCTTTAGTGTAGGTTTTTTACTGTATTTGCAATGATTTTAATTAGTATTTATGGAGTAGCATATGGCAAATTTAGATTATAACGCAAAAGTAATAGGAAAGATGGAGTTCGCTCCAGGAAATTTCTTACTTAAAGTGGCTCCTTTGGAGGGGCAACTTCCAGATTTTGTTTCGGGGCAATATGGTGTCCTTGGCCTAAGAGGGGATGCTACTCGTTCGCCTCTCGCCGATAAAGAAGAAAAAGATATGGAAGATCCAAGTAAATTAATTCGTAGAGCATACTCAATTGCTTCTTCGGCCATTTCGAAAGATCATGTTGAATTTTATATAAGCATGGTTCGCTCTGGTGCTCTTACTCCTAGATTATATAATTTAAATCTTGGCGATAAACTATGGATGGGTAAAAAATTTGTAGGCATGTTCACTTTGGAAGATATACCTAAAGAATCAAATGTTGTTTTAATTGCAACAGGAACAGGCCTTGCTCCCTATATGTCTATGATTAGAACATTGGTTACATCAGGAGAGGGATTTAATAGGAAGTATGCAGTTATTCATGGTGCTCGACACTCTTGGGATTTAGGTTATCAAGCAGAACTTCAAACACTAGAGAGAATTTCTGAAAATTTTAATTACATTCCAGTTGTTAGCTCTCCAGAAGAGGAGCAGATTTCTTGGTCAGGTGCCAGAGGATTTGTTGCTGATGTTTGGCATGGAGATGATTTTAAAAAAAGGTGGAATGGTCATCCCATTAAGGATGACACCCATATTTATCTTTGTGGGAATCCATTAATGATTGATTCAGCAATGGAGTTTTTAACAGATGAAGGATTTAAAAAGCATTCAAGAAAAGAGTCAGGTGAAGTTCATTTAGAAGAGTATTGGTAAGATATATAGTGTTTTCCTAAACGTGGAGAATCTCATGAGAAATTTATTATTTTTATTATTTGTAGGACTGATTCCTTTTGAATTATATAGTCAATCTTGTAATGATTATTATGTACCGACGGACCATCAGTTAGGTTGCTGGAAAGATGGTTGCGACCTTTTTAGTGTTCCACCTAATTTTCAATTAGGGTGCTGGAAAACAGGTTGTGCTGTTTATTTTATGGGTTTTAATAGGCAAATTGGTTGTAGTGAATCTGAATGTAGCGTTTTTAATATTTATAAGAATCAAGAAGTTGGATGTTGGGATAGTGGATGTCAGGTATTTGATCTATTTCAAAATGAACAAGTAGGGTGTTGGGAAACGGGTTGCAAGACATTTTTTGTATCAGAAGGTAGTCAGCTTGGTTGTTGGAAGGATGGTTGTAAGACGTTTTTTGTTTCAGATATATTAAAAATTGGTTGCTGGGAGAGTGGTTGTCAATCGTTTTTTGTGACTCCAGATGAGTATTTGGGATGCTGGAGTGGCGGTTGCCAGGTGTTCAGACCCTTTGGGAGTAATAAAGTCGGGTGTGGTGTATACGGTTGTGAGATAATAAATACTTTTGAAGATTATCAAATAGGATGTTATAGGTGGCACTCTTATGAGCAAAACTCTGCACGCTTTTATTATTAAATAATTTTCTTGGCATGACATTGTGAAAAAAAACTTAAGGGATTTACAGTTTAACTTGTCTAGAAGACGATTTATTAAAACCTTAGGTTATCTGTTTTTTATTCCTTCTATTTATTTTTTTGAAAAACTTAGTATTAATAAAAAAAAATTAATAATAAGCATTCCTTTAAAGGTGTTGCAAAATACAACTAATGTCTTTAGTGATTTTTTTGTTATCAAAAGTGATATGGATTATCTTGTCCTATCTCGTAAATGTACTCATTTGGGGTGCTCTTTACAAAAATCAAGTGAACAGTTTTTTACTTGCCCGTGCCATGGATCAAAATTTACGAATGACGGAGTAGTTGTAAAGGGGCCTGCGAAAATTAATTTAAAAAAATTAAAGTATAATATAGAGAGTAAAAAGAAAGAACTTGAGATTACTTTAAATGGATAAGATTAAACAATTTTTTAATTGGTTTAATCGGAGAAAATCATCTTTTGGCATGTTATCTTTAAGTTCCTTTTGGCTTGTTGTTTTATCAGGTATTCCACTAATTTTTGTATATGATATTGCTGATCCAAAAAGATCACTCGAATTACTCCTGCTTAAAAATCCAATAGGTATATTTTTTAGATCAGTTCATTACTGGAGTGCTCAAATATTGGTTATTACGTTGATTATACATACGTTTGAATATCTTTTTAAATATTATGATCAAAAAATAAAAACTATAACTTGGCTTAAAATAACTTTTATATTTCCAATGTTTTTTTACTTGATGATATCAGGTTATATTTTAAAAGATGATGCTGATGGAAAAATGGCCAGGGAGATTGTTGATGGCCTTGTCACACTAATTCCTTTTGGTAGTGAAATTATAAAAAAATATTTTATTGGAACAGCAGGCGATTTAACTATTTTATATTATCAACATATTGTTATAAGTACTCTTTTTCTCTTTGTTTTAATTGTAGAACATGGAAAGAGATATATTCCATTAAAAAAAGCATGGAGAAATATCTTTTATATAACACTACTTTTATCTGTTATTTTGCCAACATATCTTCACCAGGGGGGACTAAGCTTAAAAGGTCCTTGGTACTTTGTAGCAATTCAAGAACTCCTTCATCTGATCTCATCTCCTGAAATTGTTTTAGCTATTATACTATTTATTATATTTTTATTTTTTATCCTTAGATTTGTTAGTCGAAGTTTCTCTAAAAGTATAAAGCAATTGTTTTGTCTGATTTTTATAATTTATATTGGTTATACTGTTTTTGCATTTTGGTTTCGTGGGCCTTACTGGCAGCTTGTAAACCCTTTAGTTAGTGATCATTACTATGGGTTTACTGATGCTAGGCTGTATCTTACAGATAAAATTGGGGTAAAAGCACAAAAAGTACAGGATAACATGGAGGGGTGTTTATTATGCCATAAACTAGAATTTGGTTTTTCTAAATCCCACTTAAAAGAAATTTTAGGTTGTAGTAGTTGTCATCTAGGAAATGTTTATACAAGTAACAAACAGTTGGCACACTCTGGCATGGTTAAGATCCCTGGTAATTTAGATATGGCAGATAAAACCTGTGGTACAACTAATTGTCATCAAGACATTGTTAGTAGAGTTGATAAATCGTTGATGAATTCGTTGTCCGGTATGATTTCAGTAGACCGTTTTGTATTTGGTGAAATTCCACATCCCAATATGCTTACAGACGTCAAGCAATTAAAAGAGAGTAATGCAGATTCTCATTTAAAGCAGATGTGTATTGTGTGTCATCTTGGAAATAATAAAGAGAAGTTAGGGGCCAATACTGAAAACTCAAGAGGTGGCGGGTGCTTGGCCTGTCATTTAAATTATGATAGTAAATATATTGATTATGAAAACTATCATCCTCAGTTGAGTATTAATGTTTCAGATAGTCAGTGCTTTGGATGTCATAGCAGGTCAGGACGGATTAGTACTAACTTTGAAGGATGGCATGAGACACAATTGAAAAAAAATGAAATTGATAATAGTGATCATTCAACTTATAGAGTAATTCAAAAAAATAGGGTATTTAAAAAAGCTCCTGAAGATATTCATTATTCAAAGGGACTTGAGTGCATTGATTGTCATGTTGCAGTTGAATTGATGGGAGATAATAAATTATATGCACATGAAGAAATGCAAACGGTTGTTTCTTGTACTGATTGTCATCGGAAAACGCAATCAACCGTTATAAAATATAATAAGCTTGATAATGATACTCAAAAAATTGTTGATTTAAGATTTGGCAATAAAGCGGAGGATTTTCAGTATTTATTAACACAAAAGAAAAATATACCTCTGCCAAATGTTATTTTAAAAAATAATGAACTTGTATTAATTTCAAAAAATGCTAATAAAACTCATCAGTTAAAAAAAATTCCAAGTAAATGCTCTGTGAATTTAAAGGGACACGATAATATTACGTGTAGTGGTTGTCACTCAGGATGGGCCCCTCAATGTATTACTTGTCATACTCAAAAAGATCTAAATGGTAAGTGGGTTGAATATGCTGGTGAATTTCTTAATGATTTACCACCTCTTGGAATTAGGAACAATAAGTTAAATAATTCGAAAATAGTAGATATTTTTGTCCCCGGAATGATACTCACAATAGGTCAGAAGAAAAAAGATCTTGCTAAAAATAAATATAATACACTAGCTAAAAATGGAAAATTCA
>DAOVTR010000293.1 GCA_030633015.1 Bdellovibrionales bacterium | reverse complement strand
TCTTTAATTAAAGTTTGTATTTTTTCTGCCTTAATTTCAGCTAATTTATCCATAGAAATATCTAAAAAATAAATTTCAAGACTTTTAATAAAATTTAAAATCAAATGTTCCTTATGCCTGTAAACAAAACGATCCGTAAAATTAGTTAAAATTTTTGCATCCTCTTTTGAAAAGTATAAAAGAGAACTATTAAACATTAAATCTTGCTGACTAAATTTAGCTGAAGCGTGCAAATAGCCACTTGATAGAAGTACCGATAAAAACAGGCACATATTAAAAATTAAACTAATTTTGCCCATTGGCCAAATGCTCCGTAAATACATAAGTTTCAACCTATAAATTTACTACTTGACCAAATTTTACTCTATGAAATAGTGAATATTGTGAAATTTTTATAGAGTATATCTAATGGAACAGTTAATTTTTACAGCAGGCACTGTAAATATATTCATGGGCTTAACTCGAATCTGCATAGTTAGGGAGTCCATTGTGATCTCAAATGAGCTAATATCATCTCTTAGATCAGCAAGCTGCAATCTCTCGATCTGATCAACCAGATACTGCTCTTTTAAAATCTCAAGAGTGCTAAATTCGTACTTAGCTCTATAAAAACAGATTATCTGCAACATATCGGAAACAGAAAAACCAGCAAGCTTTAAAATAATTTTTTTAAACAGATCTGGATCTTCACTTAGAATCCTAGAGAAGACACCGTATAAATTTTGATTTATTTTTTGATAAAACTCATGAACAAATTCTTTTTGCTCACTTGATAGCTGTCCTGGAAGCTTAGAATGCTTCCAGCTTTCATCAAAGTTTCCATTGAATTCTAGGCCATCCATCTCATAAAGATTTTTACCCATTTCCATAAAAGAGTTATTTACTACTTGATTAAGCTCCTCTTGCAGAGATGAGCTTGATTTAAACTGACCAAAATAAGTCTCTACAAAGCTTTTAACTCCCCCACTTTTGGTATTAACAAAAGCACCATGCTTAGATAACTTTAAACTCATGGGAATTAATTTATCTGATTTATCTATACATAATACGTCACACTCGTGAAGTCGCGCTGGAAGCTTAGAGCTATCAATTTTTCCTACCAAGAAAACATTTTGCCCCATCTCTTCAAAATAATTTTCAATCTTTTGAAAACTTTTAGAAACAAGGTCAATTATTGATGATGCTAAAGAGGGCTCATTTTCAAAAATCCAATTCTGATATGAATTTAGGCGATTCAGATAATCATTGGGTATATTAGAAAAAAATTTACCCTCAATTTTCCACTTTTGGGCGATTTGACTCGCAATCAAAAATTCAAAAAGATTACCTTTAAGCTCATTTATTAGTGCTTGATTTTGAATTTCGCTGTTAAAGCTCCATTTTTCCATGAAGATCAGATCTTAGATTTTATGATCCAAATACTGCAAGTAGAACTCCTGCTGCCACCGCTGAACCAATAACTCCAGCAACATTAGGGCCCATAGCATGCATTAAAAGAAAATTTTGTGGATCTTCCTTAGCTCCAACATCTTGAGAAACTCTTGCGGCCATTGGAACTGCTGAAACACCAGCTGATCCAATTAGAGGATTAATTTTCACCTTTAAAAAGAGGTTCATAAATCTTGCCATTAAAAGACCTGAAGCCGTCCCAATACTAAAAGCAATAATACCTAAAAGCAGAATCCCTAACGTTTCTAAGTTTAAAAACTTATCTGCTGATAACTTTGATCCTACACCTAAACCTAAAAAAATAGTTGTTATATTTATCAAAGCATTTTGAGTTGTATTTGAAAGCCTATCAACAACTCCACTCTCTTTCATTAAATTTCCAAACATAAAAAATCCAATCAAAGGGGCTGCCGTAGGAAGTAAAAACATACATAAGGATAGCACCATCATTGGAAAAATAATCTTTTCGACTTTTCCTACATGACGTAGCTGACTCATTCTTATTTTTCTCTCAGCTTTGGTAGTTAGAAGCTTCATTATAGGTGGCTGAATCAGAGGTACCAGTGCCATATAAGAGTAGGCTGCAACGGCAATAGAACCTAATAATCGTGGTGAGAGTTGACTTGAAAGGAAAATTGCTGTCGGCCCATCGGCTCCTCCAATAATTCCAATAGCAGCAGCGTCCTCCATAGAAAAATTAATTCCAGGTACATATTGGCTTAATGCAAGCGCTCCAATCAAAGTAATAAAAATTCCAAACTGAGCTGCTGCACCTAAAAGTGCAGTTATAGGATTGGCAATCATTGGACCAAAGTCTGTCATGGCTCCGACTCCCATAAATATAATAAGAGGGAAAACTCCAGTAGCAATACCAACATGATATATAGAGTGTAAAATACCACCCGCTTCGTTTATTCCCGCAAGAGGGATGTTTGATAAAAAACACCCCATACCGATTGGAATGAGAAGAAGTGGTTCAAACTTTTTAGCAATGGCCAGATAAAAAAGCAACAGTCCTATTAAAACCATTAAAAATCTTCCAGCACCTTCAGTCCAATGCTCTTTAGTCTTATCCCAAAAAGCATAAAGCCCTGTTGAAGTCCACATTTTCTCTAACATTTTAGAAAAAACTGGCAGGGCCGTAGTCCCTTTAACTTGCTCCGTAGAAGATTTCAGCGTGCTTACAGAATCATGACTTCCAGATGCAAGTGCTATATTAAAACTAAACAATGCAACCATTGTAATTATTAACAAGTTTTTCATTTCTTCACATTCCCTTAAATTAATTACTCCATAGTAACAAGTAGATGATTCGCTTTAATTACATCACCTTTTTTAACATTTATTGATGCAACCTTACCATCTTGAGGAGCAGCTACTGGAGTTTCCATTTTAACTGCCTCAAGTACCACAAGGGTATCGCCCTCTTTTACAGTGTCACCAACTGAAGCTACCACTTTCATAACATTCCCTGGAAGCTTTGATCTTATTTCAACAGATCCTCCAGCTGCTGGAGCAGATGTTGGCGCTACTGACTGAACTTTACCAGTTCCCTCTGCAACCATTACCTCATAATTTTTTCCATCAACTGTAACGGTATAACTTCCTGATCCACCACCTGTAGCTGGAGCGGACGCTGGTGCAGCAGCTGCTTCACCTTCTGCTGCAACTTTTCTTATTGAAATAGTAATATCTCCTTTAAGAAAGTCTAGCCCTTTATTTCCTTGCTTCGTTTGTAATGCACCAACAATAAAAATATTTTCATCAGTAACAGGAAGTTTATTATCTTCAAGTATTTTTTTGGCCTTAGGAATACCTGGATCCAAAATATCAAGAGGGTGACCAGTAAAAGGTGGTTTACCCATCTTCTCAGAAGCTAATTT
>DAOVTR010000244.1 GCA_030633015.1 Bdellovibrionales bacterium | reverse complement strand
CACCAACAAAATGTAACTCAATATCTTGATCGTTTTTACACCTAGAATCCACGTGAATATTTATTGGAGTATTAGCACGTAAAGTTTGACCAGGAGCTAAACTATCAATTGTAATTTTTCCGCTTGTTAAAAATGCACATGTGCTTGAAACAACTCTAAAACTTCCATTTTTAAGAACACTATCTCCATGATTTGTAAGATTAAAAAAGACGTCACCACTCTCTCCTGGCCCAAGACTCCACATGGTAGCATCTTCAACATTTCCATAATCAGAAAGGTCAAACCCTAGTTCTGCTTTTTTTATAACAAATACTTTTTGAAAGACAAAACTTTGTCCTTCAACTGTTGACCACTTAAAGCTGGCCTTAATTTTATCTCCATTTTTTCCATCATTTACTGAAAAACCAAAACTATTTCCACTATATTTAAAAATTTCGTTAGATTCTAATGATGGAATATTTAAAACTGGATAATCAAGATTTGCCGGGCCAATAAGATCTGTAATTTCTAATTGACCACCTGCCGTTTTTGCTAATGATACATTTTTAATTGAAAAAGTTAGTGCTGCATTTTCAAATGGAGAAACAGCTAAATTATCATTTCCCGAAACAAGAAAATCTTTAACTACTAGATATGGTTTATCTGTATTTTCTACTTTCAAATTTATTACTTTGGTCTTAAAGTTTTGACCATAAGCGGTAATTATAACTTGATCTGAAACTTCTACTTCTTCCAAATTTAAGATGATCTCTCCTCTAATATTAGTATGACCAAAATCAGAAATAGTTTTTCCTTCAATTTTTAATCCTACTTTTAAATTAGAAACCGGTTTATTTTCATCATCAAACAGAGAAATTTTAATACTATCTTGTCCAATAATAATTGCAGGTGGAGCTTTAACTGTAAGATTTTTCGTATACCACTTTCTAAGATTAATAGAAGGATCTCCAAAAACAACATAGGTCTCCCAATAATAGTTACTTCTATTTTCTCCGCCCCAATGTCTGTAAACTTCTGAAAGAGCATATTGAGTAATTGATGAAAAATCCCACTTGTTATCACGATAAATTGCGTGATACATATTTCTCTCTAAAATATCATCCTCATCCCAATAGGAACTATCCATTGAGCCCCAAAAAAGAATTGCACCTGATGGTGCCTTTAACCAAGTTTCTGCAAATGCCTCACTTCTTCTAAAATCACCTGTAATACATGCATTTGACACCACAAATGGAATTGCATCGGGATGACTCATATCTCTAACATTTCTTTGACTTACTCTTGGCCCGGCCCAAGAATCTCTACCTCCATGTCCTGAATAATTAATAATTGCTCTTCCTTGCCCCATAGAATCCACAACTTGCTTATCACTCACTTTATGAGTAATTGCATAAAGCTGATCACCTCCACCCATGTTCTCTTGTGGAAAATGCCCCTTATATCCAAAATCATTCATATAACTATTAATAGCAAAATTATGAGATCCTTCTGCTATCTGCCAACGATCATTAGTTGCAATAAAAGAAACCCTACCAAGCCAATCTTCACTTTTAAAATTGCCCATTTGATATTTAAGGAATTTATCAACAACAATATCAAGCTCTGAATTATTTTTAACGGTCAATCTTCCAACTCCAATATCTGGGCCATTTAAATCATCAAGATAATCGTTTGTGTCAATGGCCCTGTAATAGTGATCAGTTACACCATTAATATACCGCCCTTTGTGAGATGGAACATGCTCAAGATCACCAATCAATATTGCATATTTCAAATTGTATTTTTCGTTTTGTAAAAACTCTTTTAACTTTGATCTTATATCGTCATCAGTTTTAACATCTTCACCTACAACTAAAACTCGTGTTGCATATCCAATACTTCTTTTAAAATCCATGTACTGTTCAAGCTTTAAATTATTCTTAAACTCACTTCCAACTACAAAGACAAACATCTCTTGAATATTTTCATCCACTTCTTTATTGACACTTTTATGAACTCTTACCTGAAACTCATCAATAAGATTATAACTAGATGATAGTGGGTTATATTTAAATGGATATAAAGTAATTAATTTACGTGAGACACCCTTAATACTACCTACATTTTTAATCTCGTAATCTTTAAGTGGAAAAATAGAATTAATTTTATAAGCACTTAAATTTTGATAAAATGAAGCCTTGCTCCCCTTTATTTTAGGGATAGATTCTTGAGACGGTACAATAGAAATCTTTGATTTAAAAAAACTTTGAGCCTTATTTTTACTAAAGTTAATTTCAATATCACTATTATCATCAACATCAACCATAATTCTAATTACTGGAATTTCTGGAAAGCCTTTTTGATACATTATTCCATCAAATCCCTCGACACCATCAAGTTTCACCCTATTAAAACTCTTATTATTTAAGGTAACACTAGTCAGTTTTAAATTATCAACCTTAAAATAATAATCATCAAAAGATTCTCCCTTTGTTACAACAACTTTTGAAAATGTACTAAATGAAATAAAAAATGATAAAACTACAGGTAACGAGAAAATAATCTTCCTGATCATTTGTTGTCCTCCGTGACAATTTTTTTTGATATATAATGATATTGTAATGTAAACAGTTTAATAAAACATTAATAAATTTCTATCTATATCTTACAAAACAAAAACTGGTACGAGAACAGTTCTAAAGAGGAGCAAGCTTAGCAGAAAAATGCCTTAAGAAAGGGGGTTGCTCAACAATCTTGTACCCTTTTAGTCTATCTTTATTTTTATTAACTTCAGCAATAACCTCAATTACATAATCAATATGACTTTGAGTATAAACCCTTCTTGGAATGGCAAGTCTTAGAAGTTCCATTTCAGAAGCAACCGGATTACCATTTTCATCCTTTGATCCAAACATAAAACTTCCAATTTCTACTCCTCGAATTCCACCTTCAAGATAGAGCTCGCAAGCAAGGGCCTGAGCAGGAAACTCTAAAGGATCAATATGAGGTAGCATGGCCTTAGCATCTATATAAACTGCGTGACCACCAATTGGTTTTACTACAGGTACTCCAGCTTTTGTTAAAGCGTCCCCAAGATATTGAGTAGATTTAATTCTATACTCAAGATAATCCTCTTCAACAACTTCACGCAATCCCTGGGCCATAGCTGCAAGATCTCTACCTGCAAGTCCACCATATGTAGGGAAACCTTCAGTTAAAATCAACATGTTTTTAACAGGATCAACTAAACTATCCGAATTAAAAGCAAGAAAACCTCCCATATTAACAATGGCATCCTTTTTAGAACTCATGGTACAACCATCTGAATATGAAAACATCTCTTGGACAATCTCTTTGATTGTTTTATTTTCAAATCCTGGCTCACGCTGCTTTATAAAATAGGCATTTTCAGCAAAACGACATGCATCTAAAAAAAGAGGTATATTATACTTTTCACAAACCTTTTTTGTCTCTTTCAAGTTTTCCATGGAAACTGGCTGTCCCCCACCTGAATTATTAGTAACCGTAACCATACATAGAGGAATTCTTGAACTCCCATTATGCTCATTAAGCAGACTATCTAGCTTATCTAAATTCATATTTCCTTTAAAAGGGTGATCAATAGATGGGTCTCGCCCTTCATCAATAACCAAATCCAGGGCCTGAGCTTTAGTAAACTCTATATTGGCGCGAGTAGTATCAAAGTGAGTATTGTTAGGAATTATTTTATCTTCACCACCAACAGATCCAAAAAGAATTTTTTCCGCTGCCCTTCCTTGATGAGTTGGAAAAACATGTTTAAAGCTTGTCAGGTCCTGAATAACTTCCTGCAAATCATAAAATGACCGACAACCAGCATAGGACTCGTCTCCTGTCATAACCGCAGCCCACTGTGCTGCAGACATGGCACCTGTTCCACTATCGGTTAAAAGATCAATTAAAAT
>DAOVTR010000274.1 GCA_030633015.1 Bdellovibrionales bacterium | reverse complement strand
GAGGGGGATGATGAGCGAATTTTAAAAGCAGCTGAAATTTTAAAGAGGAAGGAAGCGGTTGATGTTTTTATCCTAGGTGATAAAAATACAATAAATTCAAATATTAAAAACTTAGGACTTAACTTAGATGGCGTATCTATTTTAGACCCCAAAGATAATCCTAAAAGTGAACAGTACGCTCTTGATTTATATGAACTTCGAAAACAAAAAGGAATGACTCTTGAAAAGGCAACTGAACTTGTTAAGGATGTAACATATTTTGGAACAATGATGCTTCATAATGGGGATGTTGATGGAGTTGTATCAGGTGCTGCTCATACAACAGGTGAAACAATTAGGCCTGCTTTACAAATAATTAAAACTAAGGCTGATTGTTCAATAGTCTCTTCTGTATTTTTTATGTGTCTTGAAAATAGAGTTGTTATATACGGTGATTGTGCTATTAATCCAAATCCAACCGACATTCAATTGGCAGAGATTGCTCTATCTTCTGCTCAGACAGCAAAGGCATTTAATATACCGACTAAAGTTGCGATGCTGTCATATTCTTCAGGTGATTCAGGACAGGGAGAGGATGTTGAGAAGGTCAAAAAAGCAACGTCCATCGCTCGGGATAAAAGTTCTGAGATTGAAATAGAGGGACCAATTCAATATGATGCAGCAGTCGTTCCGAGTATTGGAGAAAAGAAAATGCCAAATTCAAAAGTAGCAGGGCATGCCACGGTGTTGATCTTTCCTGATTTAAATACTGGTAACAATACTTATAAGGCAGTACAAAGAGAGTCTGGCGCGCAAGCTATTGGTCCCATGTTGCAAGGATTAAATAAACCAATGAATGATTTGTCCAGAGGATGCTCTGTTATGGATATTGTAAATACGTCACTTTTAACGGCCATTCAAGCCCAGGACATTAATTAGATTAGAGGATAATAAGTTAATGAAAGTTTTGGTTATAAATACAGGAAGTTCTTCAATTAAATTTCAATGTTTTGAAATGACTTCACATGAGGTCCTGGTAAAAGGAATTGTTGAAAAGATTGGAGAGGAAGTAGGTAGAATAATCTATAAAAAAAAGGATTCTCCTGATGTGGTAGTTGAAAAATATTTTGAAAATCATAAGTTTGCAATGGAAGAAATTGTTTCTTTTTTAGTCGATGATAAAAAGGGAATAGTTAAAAATATTGATGAAATAGAAGCAGTAGGACATAGAACAGTTCATGGTGGAGAATCTTTTTGTGAGTCGGTTTTAATTACGGAAGAAGTTTTATCAGTAATGAAGGAGATGATACCTCTCGCTCCTCTTCATAATCCTGCTAATATCACTGGAATTGAGGTAGCATCTGAAATTTTTAAAAATGCTAAACATGTGGGTGTATTTGATACTGCTTTTCATCAGACCATGCCAGCAAAGGCATTTAGATATGCTATTCCTGATGAGCTTTATACCAAATCGAAAATTAGAAGATATGGCTTTCATGGAACCTCTCATTATTATGTAGCAAAAATCACTGCTGATTTTTTAAATATTCCTTTTGATAAATTTACTGCAATAACGATTCATATTGGAAATGGAGCAAGTATTGCGGCAATAAAAAATGGATTAAGCATTGATACCTCCATGGGCATGACTCCTTTAGAAGGGTTAATGATGGGTACTCGTTGTGGGGATTTAGATCCGGCAATTCCTCAGTATCTTGTTAATCATGATAAAATGTCTATTAACCAAGTTAATATGGTTTTAAATAAAAGAAGTGGCTTAAAAGGCATTACTGGAAAAAATGATATAAGAGAAATTCAAAACGGATATCTTGAGGGAGATAAACAATCAGTTTTGGCCATTGATATGTACGCTTATCGAATAAAAAAATATATTGGAGCTTATCTCGCAATATTAGGAGATATTGATTCAATTATTTTTACTGCAGGAGTTGGAGAAAATTCATCTCTTGTAAGATCACTTGCTTTAGATGGCCTTGAAAAATTGAATATTGTTTTAGATAAGAAAAAGAATATGGAAAAAGGAAAAAATATTCGAGAAATCCAAAAAGGTGATTCATATAAAATAGTTATTGCACCAACTGATGAAGAGCTTGAGATCGCAAATCAAACAGTAGCAGTTATTAAACGCTCTTAAAAACAACAGTATAACTCATTAAAAATACAAGCATTGTTGTACCTAATTACTTATTTTTCTAAAAACTTCATTTTTTTATTATCTGACCGAATAGAATAGTAGAGTTAGTAAAAGCTAATTAGAGAAATAATATGGAAAAACCTAAAAGCCAATTTGAATTCGATAGTGCAGTTGCAGGTGACGTGTTTGATTTTGATAAAACTGCTACAGGTTCAGGAGAGGATAAGTCTGTATCTCTTGATGATGCATTGATTGGATCTAGTGGAGGAAATGTTCATAAGCTGACACCTAAAAAAACAAAACCTGCGCAATCAAAAAATGCTGCACCAAAATCAGGAGATCCATCAACAAAAAAAAGTAACTTAAGCAACGATGCTAGATTTCAAATTGCGCTAGCGAAAGAAAAAGCAGTATGGCTTGCCGAGAAATATGGAGATGCAAAGCTTTTGGAATACCAGATTAATGAGATTTTAAAACCATATTTTGTAAATGATGCCCTTCAAAAACCAATCAGTAGGATTTCAAAACTATTAGCATCTCATGCTACTATTAAAAAGTAATTTTTTTTCAATAAATAATTATGGAAGTCGATGTGCTCCATCACAAAAAGGCAGTCTTGCACTTTTTAAACATCCACATGTACTTATTATTTTGTCTTCATCAAAACTTTTAACTATAGGAGTGATCCCTGTTCCTTTGTGGGCCCCATTACATTTGGGTTGATTATTGCTTTTTCCACAAATACAAAAAGCAACTTCTTCACCTTTTTTGACCTCAATGCTAAAGGGTTTTTCTTGCCATTCAGTCATATTAATCTCCTTGTAAAAGCCTATATAATAAAGTTATATTACATATTAATTTTTAAATTGAAACTGATATTGATTGGTTTTATCGTAAGGAGAAGAGGTGAAGATTTTAATTATTACAATCGTAATTTTTTTTACAATTTCTTTGAGTGCTAAAGAAATTAAATATTCCTTAGGTGTTATTATTGGTGAACCAACAGGTATATCAGCTCTTGCAGATTTGCCTGGGGATAAAGATTTAGATTTAGCTGTTGCTTGGTCACTTGGAGATAAAACTAAGTTTATTATAAGCTCTGATTATTTGTGGAATAAGCCTAAACTGCTTGAGATTGATAAGGTTAAGCTTGATGTTTACTATGGTGTTGGGGCAAGAGTTCAATTTGCGTCATCTCAAAGTTATTTAGGACCTAGAGTTCCAATTGGGATTAAGTACTTATTTGAAAAAGCAAAAATAGAAGCTTTTTCTGAAGCTGCAATGATTTTTAATGTTATTCCATCAACTTCAGTTGATTTTAATATTGGAATTGGTGCTAGATACTTTTTTTAATTATTAAAAAAATATTTCTCAGGATGGTTAAAACATTTTTTAAAATCTCT
>DAOVTR010000370.1 GCA_030633015.1 Bdellovibrionales bacterium | reverse complement strand
TTTTGAATTCTATAATCAAACGTAAGATAAAACTTTGTGACATCAAAACTTCGATATAAATCAACCAGTGTCCTTTTCATAATGTTAGACAGGGCAAACTTAACCTTTCCTTCTAAAAAATAACCTTCACTTACTTGATATACTCTTTTACCAGACTCATCATCATCAAAGTCATTTCTTGATTGATACAGAAACATCAAAGATGGGCCAGCCTTCGCGGTAAGTTTTATCCAACGAGTAAAAGACATTTCAACCATTAAAGAGAGATCTATAGGTATTGATAAAAATTTAAAAAGTGTTTCGCTTCTTGAACCATCTGAAAACGTTCCCCTTCCTTGATGATAGGCGACGCCAAAGTTCATTCCAGCACCAATGGTTACAACATCATTATAAAATAGAAAGTTTCTTGTAAACTCTAACATTCCAGGATTAATTGCTTGTGAATCATCTTTTAAAATATTATCAATGGTTCCATTTGGATTAGAGTAGCTAAACTGATCTAGATTATAAGAAAACCCAAAATTACTACGACCTTTACTGTTTAACTGCTTAACTAACTTTGCTTTTGAATTATTATTGTATTCAACACTATCTTCAAAAGCCCCTAAAAGGGTCTCTCCTGTTGTTTTAAATCTCTTAACCTTTTTTTGTTCCTTTGGTGGCTCCATGTCTGGCAAAAAATAACTTTTTATATCAGGAAAACTTTTTACATTGTTTTGATCTGAACCATCTCCACCTAAAATTCTTTTATCAATTTTATAATTTTTAAAATTTTCTTGAGCTTCATTTTCATCTATTTCAAAGTTTGGCAGAGTCTGACCTGTTCCTGTTGACGCACTTAAATCCGCAAGCAAAACTAAACCTAATATTAGCAAAATAATTTTATTCATCCATTTCCTTCTCATTTTGCCATAGGAAAATATCCTCAATGTTACCTTTATTCATAATGAAATATATCATGGATACTAAAGAATAAACTGTAATGATAACAAACATGGAATACTCAAGTTCAATGAAAATTGCGCAAAAAATTATTATAGCAAATATAAATACAGCTTTTTTATGCTTTTTTACCCAGTTTGATTTTTTAAAAGAGTAAAAATAAACATTTGAAATCATCAAAACAGCGTAGACAAGTACATATATTAAAACTGCCCACGACCAACTATTTATTATTGGCAATTTACATGAAATTAAAACTAATCCAATGAGTGCAAGACACGCTCCGGGTATGGGCAGTCCTTGAAAATAAGAAGGATTCGTTTTTTCTATGTTTGTATTAAATCTTGCAAGTCTTAGTGCGCCACACAATAGATAAATAAAAGCAACTACCATTCCAAATCGTCCTAAACCTGTCAAAAACTTCATATAAACAAGAATCATTGGAGCAAATCCAAATGTAATTAGATCACTCATGGAGTCAAATTGCTCTCCAAAAGAAGACTCTGTTCCAGTAAGTCTTGCAACACGTCCATCTACAGAGTCAAAAATCGCTCCTAGCAATAAAAGAAGACAGGCCTTATAGAAGTCTCCATTTATAGTAAGTAAAACAGATCCAAATCCACAGGCCATATTTAATGCAGTAAAAATATTTGGAAGGAAAAAAATATATTTTTTAGAATTATAAACCATTTAAGTTATTATCTTATAATAGTAATAAAAGAAAAATACTTTATTTCTAAATTTCTTAATAATTATATCCTAATCAACTAATTTTAAACTCTTCATGGAGTTTTCGGTAATAAAACGGCTCTCTCCTCAATTTATTAGACAAAACAGTTCGAAAAATTTCTTTTGAATGACCTTGAATTAGCTGAGATGTCTTATGAACTCCTTGCGAAACTTCAAAACTATAGCTTGATTTATAAGACGAATAGAGTTGCCCTTCAAACTTTGAATTATTTAAATATTCATCAAAAAGTATCTCCTTAGATATTAATCGTCTTTGATTTCTGTTTTCATCCCATTGATAGACAAAATATTCGTTCTTATAAGCAGTAGAAAACCAGACTCCTGATATTTTTCCCAATAATTGAGGAAGTTCAAAATGGTAAAATGAGTGCACGCCAAAATCAAAACATTCGAAAATTTGTAAAACACCTTCTGAAACCCTCATTCCTGTATAGGACCCTGGTCCTGCCGCCGTAAAAACCGTTGAAATATCCTCAATTTTAAGATTTTGATTTTCTAAAAGTTCAAAAATCTTATGATGTAAAACTTTAGATGTCTTAACCTTGTGATCTTTAAATAGTTCTGTGAACTCAAAGTTGGAATCTAAAACTCCTACAGTTAATTCACCAGAAGTATCTATAAAAAGGCTTGATGACATTTAAAAAAACCTAGAAAATATATCCAATCGACTAAAATCGTTATAAAAAACAACAATCATTAGAAGTAAAAGCAGGGATAATCCAATCTGTTGTGCAACTGCCATTTTTTTCTGAGATAAAGGTTTTCTATTAACGAGTTCAAATAAAATAAAAGCAATATGCCCTCCATCAAGAACAGGTATTGGAAATAAATTAATTAACCCCAAATTAATAGACATTAAAGCCATTATTCTAAAGAAATAAGTTAAACTAAAATCAAATGAACTTGTTGCAACACTACTAATTGCCACCGGGCCACCAATATTTCGAATAGAAATTTCTCCCGTG
>DAOVTR010000249.1 GCA_030633015.1 Bdellovibrionales bacterium | reverse complement strand
TTAAAAAAATATTTTTTATTTTACCAGATTTAAGGTTCTTATGATGATGTTTGTAAAGTTCGTGTCAAGAATCTACTAAGGAGTCTTATAATCGTTTAAGTTCCAATCATATTTCAGGTATTTAATATTGATTTTTTGGGGATCAAAACTAGTATTAAAATATTTCTGTATAAAATATGCGACTCCGCCGCTGAAATCATCTCCATACCAATCAAAAATTTTGGAAATATATAAAGAGTTATTTTTAAGATGGTTTTTTAAATTATTATTTAAAAAATGTTTTGTTGCAAAATCTAATTGTTCATTTAACTTAGTTTCAATATATGCCTCTTGCAAAAGAGAGGGGCATCCTAGTGATGCACAGTTGACTGCAAAGTGTATTCTAGATTCTAAAAATTCCTTTCTAATTATTTTATGTTCTATATGATTTAAAGTCATATCCTGGCCCAATAGTCTAAAAAACTTTTTATCCCAAGGAGAGCTAAAAATTGATCCAATCTTTTTAATGGATTTGACTGGGTAGTGGTCTATAATTAGTTTTACTGTATAAGCATTATAAGCATTAATTAAAAAACTTAGTCGTTGATTTTTATTCCAACTTAAAAATTCATTTTTTGTTATGGCCGTAAGAGCTTGTAGATAGTTTCCTAGATTTTGTAACTCATATGATTTTATATTTTTATAGTTTACGAGAATCTGACTTTCTATTTTTACAGTCTGTTTTATTAAAATATTATTCCAAATGGTGTGTTGGTGGTCAAATCCATATAAGCTTATGCTGATTATAAAAAAAGAGGCCATGATTATTAAATATTTGATAATAAATCCCATGTTGAAAATTGAATTGATTGTAAATTAAATATTGTGAACAGTAAATTTTAAGGTGTCTAAAGTTTAGACGATTTTTACTGCCTACAGGTTGTAACTCTTTATAATCAGATTAGTCAGATGGGAATAATTTTTGCATTAAATTAGTTAGATCAATAAGATTTAAAGGATTGTAATGAGATATATTGCCATATTTATTTTTGTATCAATTTTAGCTTTTAGCAAGTTACAAGCTGTAAATATGGATGATTTTAAAGCTAGAATTGGGGTAGAGACAGGTATGGCATTGACTCATGAAGAGAGTAAATCTATATCTTCTGTTGCAACTTTTGGTGTTAAATATACCCTAAAGCATAAATTTTCATTAAGTACAGGATTAAGTGTACAGACAATTTATGGTGAAAAACTTGCTTATGGTGACAGTCCAAACACTTGGTCTGCTCCATATCTAACTCTTTCAAACGGTGCTCTTTATAAAAAGAAGTATTTTTCCTTAAATACTATTTTTGTAAAAATCCAAGGAACAACTGAAGATATTTATAACAGCATTACTCAGTATGCTTCCATCTCGACAGGTTTTAATTATACACTATCTAAAAAAGGATACCCAACACTTGATCATACTCTGGCCTTGGTCAAAAACTTTAACAAATATGAAAACGGTTATAGTGGTGCCTATCAATCAATTATAATTTCTAATAGTTTTAATCTCCATTACGGATTGTATAAAAAATTAGGAGCTGATTTAGGTGCTGTATTTATAAATGCTTTTAGTTATCAAGGTTCTATTAGTTCCACCCATGTTACCTATCTAAGCTTTGGTTATCCATTAACTAAGAAAATATCGTTGGGGCTTGGAGTTGAAAGTTACGGATCAAATATAAAATATGGTGAGTACGATTTTAAATTATATCATAGAGAAAGTTCACGAATTGCCCTTTCTCTTGGAATGTCTTTATAAAGGATGATCTATGAATAAGCTGTTATTTACAAATTTATTTCTAATTCTATTCTTGTTTAGCTGTGCTGAGCCTCGGCCTGATAAGTTTTTAGAAGAAAATTCACAAAGGGTTGAGAAAACATTGATCTCAAGTGGTGAATACTTCTTTAAAGAGACAGTTACAACTACAGATCTTTTAACTAATTCCATGAGTGGTATTGTCGGTAGCTCAAGAGTGGTTAAGTTTGAATTTAGTGAAGATTATTTAACAATCTATGAATCAACTGCAAGAAGCAATTCCATTATTAAGGCCAGCAGTGAAAATCTGGTAACTGCGAGGCCTATTAGTCGTTTTAGAGTTAAACATGTCGATGTTAGGCGTTCTCGAGATGGAAATGGTGACTCTACTAATGAATTTGTTGAGACAACTGAAGATCATAAGTGGGATAAAAGAAAGTATGTTGTATTAGATTTATCTTCTGAAGAAATATTAGATAGAACTGTTTTTAGTGATAGATATGGAATTTATCAAGATGATACTTTTAAAGATTTAGCTCCAGCTGGTGAAATTAAAGATATTGAGATTTCAAAAGATATTATAAATTTTACATCTTTAAAGTCATATTCTGGTGGAGATCGAAAAGAGCTTTTAGATGTTCGCTACTCATTTATGCCTGTAAGAGAAAGTAGCTATATTTCTAGAACTTACACAGAAGAAGAGCAGACAAGAGTTGGCTTTTTTAAAACTCAGGTCGCAAAATATAATGATCTATATCAAAGAGAGACTGTTGACGATTTAAATAGATTTAATCCTGATAAAAATATAACATTTTACCTTTCTACCAACTGGAATGATCCACAATATATTAAATATAAAAAATATGCTTATGACGCCATAAAAGAGTGGAATAGAGTGTTTAAAGATGTTTTAGGAAGAGATAATTTTATTACCTTAAAAGAGAGTGACGGTACTCAAAAAATTGGTGATCTTCGTTTTAATATGATTCATCTTGCACCTTATTCTATGTCATCTCAGCCATTAGGTTATGGCCCACATATGGTAAATCCAAATACAGGAGAAATTATTAACTCCAATGTAATGATCTATCTTGATGCTATGAAAAAAGACATTGGTTGGATAGTTAAGAAAAGCAATTATCTTACGGAGCAAAAGAAAAACGGTGATAATTTACTGACTTCAAATAGTTCCATGTCAAATCAGTTGCAACAATTACCAGTTGATTTTAGAGAAAGTGAGCAGGCACTTAATGATTATTTTAATTTTGCGGATACTTATAGAAGATTAAATACTGAGCAGTTAGTTGATCGATTGGGTCTTCATAAAACACTTCTTAAAAAGATTATATCAGAGCATAGCAATCATCATCATGGTAGTGGGATTTGTCAGCTACAAAAAAGAGGGCAAGATTTTTACGAAGGGATAGACTCTCTAATTGCCGATGGGAAAACAGCAGATAATATTATTGAAATGGAGCTTAATACAACTCTTCTTCACGAGCTAGGTCACGCTTTTGGTCTTCGTCATAATTTTAAAGGTTCGGTAGATGCTAATAATTTTTATTATGATCAAAATGAAAAAGGTGAGATTGCACAGAGATCAAGCTCAATCATGGATTATAATGGAGATATTGAGCATAATCTTATAAAACTTGGTAAATATGATATTGCGGCAATTCGATATGGTTATAGTAAAGTGAAATCGGAGATTGCTAATTTTGATTATCTATATTGTACTGATGAACATGTACATACAGATCCAATGTGTAATCGTTTTGATGTTGGAATTAGTCCAGACCAGGTCGCTGCTAATATTGCCTTGAAATATGAAAAAAATTATAAAATTAGAAATTTAAAAAATGACCTTTATAAAATTCAAAATAGTCCAGGACTTAGTTATAGCTATATGAACTCTCTTATGATGCAGTATTTTGTTCCACTAAGATCGTTTATTGATTACAAGGCAAAACATAAATTAGATGAAGCGGTATGGGATAAGGCAGAGGAAATTGCATATAACTTTTTCATGTCTGCTCTTTTTAATGCCCATGAAGATGAGACTCAGATGGGGCCATTAGGTG
>DAOVTR010000174.1 GCA_030633015.1 Bdellovibrionales bacterium | reverse complement strand
TTTTTTACTGAAATATATTACATTCGCATAGTGAAGATCTGAAATACTTATATTATTTTTAATTAATTTAAAAATAAATCTACTTAACGAAAATAATAAATCAGGATCATTTGTAATCTTATTTTCAGGCAATTTTTTAATTGCATCACGTAATGTATCTCCCTCTACATATGATTTAATTAATATATGTCCATTATCTGAAATTTTATGAACCTTTGAAGCGTTTATTCCAAACTTTTCTAAAAATTCAAGAGTCTTTTTTTCATTAACCAGACTCAGAAGTTTGGTATAAAGCGGATCATTGGGCTCATCTGGATGAACTCTTAAAATTTTTGCAATTTTACTACTATCGCTTTCAAGTTTAAATATAACAGCTGCTGCTCCCCCCCCAACTCTTTTTCCTAACTTAATCTCCATTCCATCTAAAACGAGAGTGATGCCAGGATACAGATTATCAATCTCCCTTGAATATAAAAGGGGATCCAGATATACTTTTTTAATAATATGTTCAGAAAATATTTTTGAAGCACTAGAAATACAAGTTAGATTATATTTCAGTGAAGATGGTATTCTTGAAGACTCAAGACCAGAGCAAGAAAATAAAAAAAACAGTATAAATATTAATTTTAATCGATTCAACCAATCACTCCACTTAAAACCTTTTCGGTTAATAGATTTAATTTCTTAATTGATCTTTGCTTACTATGCAAAAGTGCTACAATTATAATATGAGTAAGGAAAATCACGCACTTTCAAGCCATGGTGCAAGTGTATTATGCATTGAAAACCAAAAAATACTTTTAGTTCAAATAAATTATGGACCATTTATTGGTCATTGGATTTTACCTGGAGGAATGATGAATAAGGGAGAACTTCCTCACCTAGCGGCCACTAGAGAATTTAAAGAGGAGACAAATCTTGATGTTAAGCTTACAAATTTACTAACTGTAAGATACCGTCTTTTTGAAAATGACAATGACAACGCATATTGGGTATTTAAAGGAGATATAACCACTAAACTAAAAGAGAGAAAGTTATCATGGGACCCAACAGAACTTATAGATGTTAAATTTTGGAATATTGCTGATGCATTAAACTGCGAAAAAGTAAGACCTCATGTTAAAGTTTTTATTAACATGTCATTAAATAATTCTAGAGATATCTTTTTTAAAGATCAAAACGATTTTATCTATTAGTTAAACTTGTTTAAGATCAACTGGTGATTTTGGTGTTTGCGATGGAGCACTTAAAAAGTCATAAGTTATTACTTCAAAGTCTGTTGGAGTAATAGTTCCAACTCCCCCTGAAATGCATCCTAAAATTTGTTTCCTAGTACTGTTGTCACTGTCTGGATTTAACCAAGATGAATATTTTGAAATAATATCTCTACATGCTACATAATCAAGGGTAACTGGATTAGTACAAGCTAAAACAGTTTTAGTTTCAACGGCCGGCCCTGTTCTATTATTATGGCCTGACCACATGGCCGCTGTAATATATAGATCTGGAGTGTACATGGTATTTATATATCTTGCAGCAAGCTCTCCGGCCCAAGCTGCTTCTCCCCTTGAATATGATGATGCATGAATATTTCGATGTCCCCTAAAAGTAGAACCTCCTCCATAATGAATTTCAGTTGCACCAAAAAAACACTTAATAGCACTTGTTATTCCAGCATAATCATCTCCACCATTGCCATGATTGTTAAGACCTGGAATAAAAATCTTAAAGACCTTTTGACCATTATATTTACCCGCTTCCCAAACTCCATTTTTCATATCAATAAGCTTGGATGGGTTTAAAGGAGACGCAAAAATAGGATAGGATAAATAAGAAAGTGATCCATGAAAATCAAAAAAAGATCTGATCCAACCTTCTCCATCAGCAGGCCCCGAAATATCTGTCTCGGTATTCATCCAGCGCTTGGTGGATACTTTTTTTCCCAGGTTTTGATAATAGGTAGCTAATGAATTCCAATTATGATCTGCCCAATTATTTTGTCTATAGCTTGTAGTGGCATCAAATCCAAACCTACCAGTAGACCCATAGTTTTGGACATTATCACAAATAATAACTTCGCCAGTAAAATTTGGAATTTCTAATATTTTATCAATCACCCCTTTAATAACTCCAGTATGAGTATATCCTTGATTGGGCCACTGCCCATTGGCCTTAATTACTACAACGTCATTTGCCCCAATGTATTTTGCCGCTCCACCTAACATCTCCCAAATTTTTGCAGTATTTTGAAAACAATCACCATTTTTAACTAGAAAAACTTGATTATCTGATGGAGCAGCTTTGGCTGTGGAAAATTTTCTTGAAAACAGGGGTCCAAAAAACGCAAAACCCGTAAGGGCCCCCATGGACTTAAGAAATGACTTTCTAGTGATTTTCATCTGTAACTTCGATAAAAGTTTAATAAGATTTTCCATTTAAGCTCCTAAAAATTAATATAACTTAATTATAATACTGAAGTTACATAATCCTCGCAAACAGTTTATAAGCACCTGGAATAACGTGACCTAGGATTAAAGAAAATCTATAAGATAACCGACTAGAATAGTATGATATATCGTTTCGTAATCATATTTTTAATTTCAACACTGCTAACTTCATGTGCAACCCATACTCTAACTGGACGACTTCCTGCAAGCGTAAAAAGTTGTTTGACTTCATTTGATAAACTACTCTCTTACGATGATGAACTGTCTCTTGCAAAATACAGATTAACTCAAAAGCAGAGAGATATTTTCATTAATCAACTTACATCACTTAAAAAAAGAGATTCTCTATACAATGATGCTCATATTGATTCAAAAAATAGATATCACCTATTATCAAGCGAATATATGATTAGTGAACCTAATCAATCAGATTACTCAAGGATAAAAGTTGCAGGACGTCCTTTTAAAGACGGTGGCCAATACTGGATAAACTATAAAGTAGTATCGGCAATTGATGAAAACAAAACTGATGTCGTAATACTAAAACAGATGCCATGGAAATTTTTTCATGCCCAAATTAAAAACTCTTTTTTTCATAAACATCTTAACTTCGGCGATTTAATTATTCTTCCATCAAATAAAAAAGGAAGAAGAAAAAGTATGCATTATGAACCTTGGCAAACAGTAGAATTTTTAAATGGAAAAACTAAGCTGCAAAACTTTAATGGAGATATCAAATATATTTCAAATGAAGAAATTATCTTTCATAATTTCACTCTTAATTCAAATGAACGAGATATAATATATTATTTTTTTAAAGATGGTGGTAGAGGAGAAATTATACAAGCAAACATTAATAGGCAACATGATTATTATTATGAAGGTATACATATTCTTGTTAAAAAAGCTCCAAAGCTTTTTAGCAGTCAACTTTTTTTAGACCAAAAAGCTTTTAATGAATTTAAAAATCTTATTAATTTAAATATTAACGTAGTTTTGGCTCCTACTGGACATAATCTGCATGGATCTTTCGCATCAAAACACACCTCAGCTTCTAAAGTATTTTCAAGAGCAATTAATAATACGAAAACTGAAAATTATATCATGATTACTCCCAGTGCATCTGTCGGTACTATAATTCACGAAAAAAGACATTTTTATGATTTTAATAAAAATTTAAAAGCTGAGTTTTTATCTATCGTTGAAGCTTATGAGCATGGAAATGCTCTAATTCCAAATTATATTTTAAATATTACATGGAAATATATTCTAGAACAACGTGCCTATTCTGAGGCCTTTAAATATATGAGAAGACCAGAAGTCTTTAAAGGAAAAGTCACTGCAGAGCAAATATCGCAAGGAAATAAAAACTTTAATCACTATTACAAAAAACCGCTCCTAAATCTTTTGACGTTCTTAGAAGCAAAAAATAAAATAGAAATGAAAACTGAATTATTATATCTTATTGATAAGTTTACCTTTAAAGACCCATTTTTAAAACTTAATCCATAGCATCTATTATTCTTTAATAACTAGATAAAATTTGCTAGTCTCATTTATTGCTAACCTTATAATTGAGACATATATGATTTTTAAAATTACAGCGATTTCAATTTACGCTTTAATAATTATTGGAATTGGAATCCTAGGACTTAAAAAAACAAAAAACTTTAGTGATTTTTTTCTTGGTGGTGGAAATATTGGTCCATGGGCCTCCGCATTTACATATGGAACCGCTTATTTTTCCGCAGTACTTTTCATTGGCTTTGCAGGAAAAATTGGTTGGGGATTTGGATTTTCTTCTTTGTGGATTGCTCTTGGTAATGCGCTGATTGGAGTTCTAGGAGTCTGGTGGCTACTTGGCAGTAAAATTAAAAAGATGTCAATAGAATACAATGTTTCAACCATGCCTGAATTTTTTGAAAAAAGATATAATTCAAAATTTTTAAAACTGTTTGCATCGATCTCAATTTTTATTTTTTTTATTCCATACTCGTCTGCTGTTTTTATGGGGTTAAGCTATCTATTTGAAATCAATTTCAATCTTCCATATTGGGCCGCTCTTATCTTTATGGGTATTTTTACCTCAATCTATCTAAGCCTAGGAGGATATAAATCAATGACTATGATTGATATTTTCTTTGGGGTTATTATGCTTTTTGGAGTTTTTATTTTGTTATATATGGCACTTAGCAAAGGAGAAGGTCTTGTTAATATTACTCACAAACTTTCTGA
>DAOVTR010000016.1 GCA_030633015.1 Bdellovibrionales bacterium | reverse complement strand
CGCCTGACTCTCCATCAAGAGTAACAACTGGCAGTTGGGCATAAAGCAGATTAGTAAAAGATAAAATAAAAATAAATAGCATTTTTTTAAACATAATTTCTCCAAAATATATTTACTAAATTAAAAAAGATAAAATTATTCGTCAAGCTGCTTTTTTTGTTTTTTGCTTAACATTGGCATTTGAAATCGGCATATTTTTAACAACTTTTCTTAGCTCAAACTCTTTGTTATCATGAGAAACCTTAAGATCAGTTAAAAAACTCTTACAACTTCTCTCTGCACTAGTTAAAAAATCCTTAGAAAAACTTTCTTTTGGTCTCTGACTCATTTCAACAACAACCTGCTTTATTCTTCCTTCTGGAAGATTATTCATTAATAATGCTGAGATCTCACTCGGAAAACCAATAATTAAATTCTCCCTCTCATTTATATCCATCGATTTTAATAAAGATCCTAAATAATTACTTGGAATTTTTGTAATTATTGAAGGAGTCCACATCTTTTCTGTAATCTTCTCTCCAATGCTTGGAGAGAACTTATTTAGCTGATTTAAAAAATTATCATAGTCAGCAAGTTGCTTGGTACTTAAATAACTTACCAGAGGAATAATAAGAGCTTCTTCTAATGCTTCTTTAGATTGGATATCATTAACTTCATCTTTTTTCACAACCTGAACTGTCTCAACTAGTTCCGCTGCGGCCCTATTGATATTATCGACACTCACTCCATCTTCATTTAAAACCATAGACCATTCGTTTGCAGAAAACTTATCGAATAAATTTTTGGCAATATCATCAGGAAGAAAGAGAAGAACTAATTTATATATTAACCCAGATTTTTTATTTAAAGCATAGTCAATAAGAACTTCTGGTTCAATTGCATATATTTTAGAAACATTTTTGGAATCTATTGATTTGAGATATCTGTTTCCACCTTTAAGCTCTTGTAAAGATAGTTTCTCAACAAAAGAGTCAAACCACATATAAAAATCCGCCTTGTCCATCTTTTTACTGGTCCGCTGTGCTTCTTCAATTTTTAATATAACCTTATCTGTAAATACACCTTTAATAATCTCTGAGTCTAACCCCATAATGGAAGGCATTAATTTCTTCAACCCCATATAATCTTGATCTGAACTACTTAAAACAGTTGTTAAGACATATGGATTTTTTTGAAGAACACTTTTAACAACTTCGATATTTCTTTCAAAATTTTCCTTATCACTTTCTTTGACTCCAACATTGCCGCTCACGGTACTCGAAGCTTTCGATCTAGCTGGCATATCACGCATTTCTTCTGTCATTGAAAGTGGTGAATTTTTAAACATTCTAAAAAAGACCAAAACAACGGTAATTAATGAGAACGCTAAAACAATTGCACCAAACAAAATTGCTGCAGGTAATGAATAATCTTTAAATGAGTTGAAAAAACTTACGCCTGGTGATTCAAATATAACAAACTCTATCTTTGTTGAGGTCCCAAGCCCGGAAGTTACTCCGTTTGCAATGGCCTCAATATTTTGTTTGAGCTGCTTTGAATAATTTTCATAAAGAAAAACCTTAACAGCAACTTGGGTGATCTCAAGAACTTTTCCCATCACCATATCTTCAGCTTTAGGAAAAATCAGATAGCCAAAATCATCACTTGAACCAACGATTGTATTTCTGGGTGTTTTAAAATTGATTTTAGTTGAAATAGAAAATTTTGAATCACGCCCCAAATACTCTGTCAGGTTATTTTTAATTTCAGTTGTAACACTATTTTCTAATAATCGAAGTTCGCTTCTTGAATATTGAAGATTATCTTGTCCAAAAATGCCAAAGCTTAATAGTAGAAATAATAAGAGTAAATATCTCGTCATAACGTTTCCTTAAATAACCTATCGTGGTAAAAAATAAGAACATTAATTTTTCTTAAAGTTTTTTTCTTTATATTTAATATTCTCGCAAATTACCATCTCCAACCATATCTGAAGTCTCTTCTACCACGCCTGTTCCTTCAATATACTCAAACCAGTTAGAATCATGCACAGGAGCATCACTTCCGTTACTAGGAACAAACAGATAAACATATAATCCTGCAATATTGAGCTCTCGAATATCCAATTTAAAGGTGGTATTTTGCTGTAAAACCTTTGCCTCTGTTGAGACAAATAACGAATCAAAGATATTATTAGAGCCGGATGGAAAATTTAGATAAGTCACAGATGCGTACATGTAAGAAGTGGTCGTAGTGTTATAGTAGCCTGTATTTCCTATTATTGCCAGATGGCCATCATTATCAGCCGCCCCCTTATAAAAGAGAGTTCCACTTCCTCCAATATATCTACCGTAAGTCCCTTCTCCACCAAACATTTCAACGGTCAATCCATCTATCAGATTAAAATTTGAAATGGTATTATAATAGATGGCAATTCTGCCTCCTGCTCCTCCTGCACCGTTCCCGCCAACAGCAGTTACTCTATCGCCTCCCCTCGCGTAAAACGAAGGAGTAAGAGCGGTAGTAGTTAGCACATCTGCACTAACCCAGATTGAGCCAGCAGCACCGCATCCACCATAAGTAGCCGTCGTACATTCACCATCAACATTTAACTCTCCATTCATGGTTAAAGTTCCAGCGACCACAAGCTTAATCACTCCGCCACCATTTGCTCCCATATAAGTTATATTATTAAGTGCTCCTCCTCCTGCTCCATGATCATTAGGCTGATAAATATCTCCATACCCATCCTGATAAGCGTAACTCGTAGAATAAACTCCACTTTTTCCTCCGTGAGCTCCACCATTATAATAATAGGCCCCATCAGCAAAACCTATTTGATCTCCATAACCAGCGCCAGCATTTAATACCCCATCTGGCCCCGCAATATTGCATCCTAGATAGCCCTTGCCTGCGCCAGAAAGAACAGAATTACCATCAATCAGCGCGTCCCCAGCAACATTGAGATCAATTTGATAGCACAAAGTTGTAGAGCAACCTAGATGCTCAATTCTAGAGGTTCCATTCATGGTCAAAGAGTCCAATTGTAGGGCCGGATCGTCATGGGGAATCTCTATAATAACAGTTGTTCCGTGCTCTAAAACCCAATCGGTATTTTCATAATCTGCTCTATTAGCGGGAGTAATTCTCGCTCCTGATATTTGCACTGCGATAGTGGCAGTAGATTCAAGCCCTGCTTCATCTTTGGCAGTAATCAGATAGGTCAGCCAATGGGAAAAATCAGGAGATGGATTATAATAATCTGTGGAAACCTCTAGCCCTCCACCTGAGTCGATAATTGCATCTGCAACGGTTGGAAAATCAGTTGCATTGTCAGCAATTTTTCGTCTGACAACCACCAAAATATTACTCTTGTCTGAAGCGTTATCAGAAAGCGTCCAAGAGAGTGTATATACCTCATCACTCTTAGGCGCCGTAATATCAACCGTTGCTCCTAAGATCACTGGAGGAGTTGCATCTGAGACCGAGACAGATTTAATATTTTCATCACAATACATATTTTCAGCAGTGTCAGCTGCGCAGACCGTATAATAATGGGCAACACCATCACTTAAACCTGCTTGTGGATCAAGGTGAGACTTAGTTGTCAGTGTTGCAATAAGATTTCCATCAGGAAGTCCTGCAGTAAAAATAAATGTTGAGCTTAATTTTCGGTAGACCTTAAAATAAATTTCATTTCCGACCTCAACATACTGGTTATCACTTTCAAAACTTCCACTCCAATCAATTATATTTCCATCAGGCCCATTTTGATGAGCTGCTGTCATAAAAGAGGTGAAAGTGGGAGGTGTTACATCATCTGTTTTTGAAACTCTGCTGTTGGCAAAAGGGTTGGTAATTGCGGTCTTATTTCCAAGGACGTCGTAAGCGATGACGTAATAATTCATAGTCTTACCAGCGTCTCCAAGAACAATTTCACAACTAGTAAGATTATTAGTAGAACAATCATCATCAACGCAACCACAGTTACTTAGCATTGCAGTTGTATCATCTGCAATAACAGAATAGATTTCAAATCCAGCGTAATCAGTCCAATCAGCAGGAGCGATCCAAGAGACTTTTACGCAACCATTTTCTTGAGTATCACAAATACCTGCATTAAAGATTCCTAAAAAGTTTGGTGGAGGACTCATATCTGGAACTTCTATTGATTGAATCATCCCGTCACAGCTAACATTTGGAGTTGGAGTTCCATCAAAAGCACAAACCGTATAATAGTAGTATGCGTTTTCACTCAGTGCTGCTCCATCATCAAAATAAGTAAGATCTGTCGTAATTGCAATCAAATCTCCATCAGGTGCTTTTGCTGTTATGGACGCCCCTGAAAAAGTTGTTGCCTCTCTTCTATAGATTTTATACCCAATAAAATTATTAACTGCATATTGATTATCACTTGCTGCATTCCAAGCAATATTTACTCCACTAGTTGGATTTATTTGATGAGCGACAGCAAGGCCGGAGTTAAAATTTGGCTCAGTAATATCACCCGTTCTAACAGTTCTTCTGTTTGCATATGGAGAAACCGCATCCGTTAAATTATTCAACAGATCATAGGCCCTAACATAAAAATCATAATCTCTACCAATACTTAATCCGGTTACTTCACAACTGGTAACCTGATCTGGACAATCTTCCCCACTACATTCACAAAGTTTTATCAAAGTTAAACTATCATCATCTGCTACTGAATAAACTTTAAATCCCCTATAATCAGACCAGGAAGCTGGTGCATTCCACGAAATTTTTGCACATCCATTATCATTGACATCACAAAGTTCAGCTGATTGAATTCCTAAAAATGCTGGAGGTGGATCTGAGTCTGGTAATACAATTGATTGAATCGCTCCATCACAATATCTATTAGGAGTTGCATCTCGAACACAGACTGTATAATGATAGGTGTTTCCAGAAACAAGTCCGGCCTTAGGATCAAGAAAACTTAGATCTGTTCCAGTTTTAATATTTAACCCATCAGGTGCATTGGTGACAATTGAAGCTCCACTAAAAGTATCTAATCCAATCTTTCTATAAAGCTCATAAGTCACAATATTTCCAGGCTCAATTGCACTACTTACCTGATTATCAAGCCCTGTTGACCATCCAATAGTAACTCCTGAAGCGTCTTGATTTAGAGTCAGACCACTAATAAAATTAGGAGCTGTAAAATCTCCTGTTCTTCCGCTTTGACGGTTAATCCAAGGATTAGTAACAGTAGTTAAATTATTAGTAGCATCATAACCTCTAGCATAAAGATAGACTGTTTTCCCAACCCCAAGACCCGTTATACTACAGCTTGTAAGTGGATTAGTAACACAATCACTACTTGTACACTGACAATCTTTAATCCAAGTTAAATTATCTGAGACATCAACTTCATAAATTTTTAAACCAACGTAGTCGCCAAAATCAGCAGGGGCTGGCCATGAGGCCTTAATACACCCATCAGTATTTGGAGAACAAGCACCCACTGAAGAAATTCCAAGAAAATTTGATGGAGGTATAACATCTGGCAGAGTTACACTCTTTGCAAATGCATCAGCAATCGCCGTACAGTTTACTAATCCATAATCAGGAAAGGCATTATCACACGCATTAACCACAACATTAATTACATTGCCAGAAGTATAAGGAAACTCTGCAGAAGTAAAACTAAAACCGCTTTGATAATCAGCATGAGTCCTAGTCAGTGTTACTGAAGAGCCTGCATCTGCAGAATTCCAAATTTTGACTTTATAATCTTTTATATCACTAGAGGAGCTACCATTCCAAGTAACAACCATTTTTGAATTTGTATTATCAAAGGTAACATTTTGAACGCCATCAAAGTCAGGTGGCGTAACGTCTGATGTAACTTCAGAAAGATAAGTTCCAGTATTAGAATAATTCCCATCACTATCGGAAGCCTTTACACATACTCGGTAAGCTTTTCTACTGTTAAGACCTGTCATATCGTAAGTAACAAGATTTCCACTGACGTATAAATTAGCGGCCAAACTCGTTTTTTCAACTCCAGAGGTACATGGATCAGCCGGCGTTGCAGGGAGATCAGCTTCAGTAGTATAAATATTATATTCAAATGCACCGTTGACATCCACTTGCTGACTATTGATTGCAGTGAAACTCAATGTTAAAACGCTATCGGCAGGCGAACCATTTAGTAAATTTGTAATTCCAGAAAATATTGGTGGAGTAAGGTCTCCCGTTGTTGCTGAAACCACGCTGGTATTTATACTCTCATAAAAACTTGGACCTTCATCGCGAACGATAAAATGATAAGTGGTATTTTCTGAAAGACCAGTCAAAACAATTGTGGTCCCTGGATCTCCAATATCTTCGTCTGCAATATTTTCAACTTTAACTAAGATATAATCATTGATGTCAGTACCACCTACTGCACCAATTCTTTGATAAACATTTCTTTTTTTAACAGCACCTTTCGTTAAATCCCAAGGAACAGTTAAAGTGCACTGTCCATTAGAAATAGAAACGGCAGTAACCCCAACAGTTGTTGGCGCCCCTGCATCCACAGTTACAAAAGAGATACTTTCCGTATTTGAATCACAAACACCAGAAGCAGTACATGCTTTAACTCCAAACATAAATGGAAGCTCATCACCAAGATCATCAATGGCCGTAGTAAACTCTGAAAAAGTAATTTCTTTTTTAGCTGACAAGCTCCAATCAATAGTCGTTCCTGGATTATAATAAATTTCAAAATGATCAGTTGAAGCTCCTCCATAGGGAGATCCCCAGGTAAGCAAAGCTCCACCAACAGCATCGGAGGCTGTAGCAATTCCGCTAAACTGAGGTGGATTAACTACAAGAGTTGAAATATCTAGAGCATTTGTCCCTGTGGTTTGTGACGTTCCAAAAACGGCCCTACACGTATAGTGGTAAGTTTTCCCCTCAAAAAGCCCCGCATCCTGAAAAGAGACAACTCCCGATGAATAACTTGAATAAACTTGTACTCCATCTCTTAGAATTTGAACTTCATCCGCATCCGAAGGAAAACTGAAATTTATAAGAGTACTTGAGATGCTAACGCCAGAGCCACTAATGCAGCCTTGATAAGAGTTAGCATCAAATCCTGATGGCACTCCTGAATCTGAATCTGTTTTATTTATGGAAAGTGCCTCCTCTGGCGTAATGCTTTCCATACACGAAGTCATAAGTAAGATAATAATTATTAATATAAACCGCTTAAACTTCATGACGTACCCCAAGGTTATATCTTTATAATTCAATTATAATTATAACTTGGAAAAACAACTCAATAACCAACATTTAAAGAAATCCAGGATTAACTTGGTATAACCAATATAATCAAATATCTAGGTATATCGGAAACTTCCCAAAAACCTTTAATTTCAAGTACCTACATAAGGGGGTATTCAATAATTTTGCCAATTTTTTGTGGATTAAGCTTAAGCAAACAAAAATTTCAATTATATTTTGTTGTAGCGGCAACGCAATAACAGTATGTTATTATATCTCAAGGACAATGTCTGTATGCTAGTTTAACGAGAAACTTTATTTAAAAAACGAGCTGCTGTCTCATCTTTTTGATCGAGGCTTAGTGCTCTTAGAAATTGTTCTCTGGCCTCTCTCTTTTTACCACCAATCAAAAAAATATTTCCTAGAAGTGTATATGAAGCAGCGATTGATGGATAGCGAAGTTGAAACTTTGAAATGTTTTTTTTGGCAAGATTATATTTTTTAAGAAAGATCATTCCTTGAATTTTTAAAAGATCTTTCACTATTAAATTTATCTGACTTCCATAGGCCGTGCTAACCAATTTATTAAAGTGCTCACTACTTTGAGGAGTCAATTTTATCTCTAGATCTACAACTCCACTAATATCTGTTATTACTTCTCTATATACAAAACCACTTTTTCTCACAATAAAGTGTAGATATTCGCCCTTAGTAATTTTTTTTATTTCCAGTGGCTTAAGTTTCATTGGAGTTGCGCCAATTCGTTCTCCATCTGCAGAATAAATATCACTATCAACAGGATCTGAAGAAATTGTAACCAGCTTATTCTTCTCTAAGTTTTTTTGTAAAAAAGAACACTGAGACAAACTAACACATAAGGCTAATAAAATAATTTTTTTCATATAAACTCCGTTCACTTATTATATTCAAATTTTTTCTAATTAACAAATTTCACTTTTAAAAATATTCAGGCATAATATTATAATGAAAAAAATTATTCTTATATGCCTTCTTTTTACATCACTATCCTCCTACCCAAAAGAGGGCATAGAATTTGAAATAGGGTTCGCTATTGCTAACGGTTTTTTCGTACATGAATCCGAGGAGCTTGAAGGTGCAAACTTATTTTCCATTCTTATTCCTGATCTTTTTGTTAATTTATATCCTGCTCCTGTACATGCAATTAATATTGGAATTGATTTTCACCTCAGTCTTACTGAGGGAAGAGTGGGACTTTTAGGAACACGTATTGGTTATCATTGGTATTTCTGGGGACAAGGATGCCCCAAAACTAATAATTCTACTCTAATGACTTCTAAAAAACGTAATCGTTTTTCTTCATTCACTGGAAGTGAGCTGAAAATGTACACTTACTATTTAGATCCAGGATTCGCTGTAACTAATAATTTTGATACCTCAGGAAACTTTTTTGATATCAATGCCCTGATTGGTATTGATTATGTTTTAACCCAGAAGATAAAAACAACAGCAACTCTATCTCAAACGATCTTATCGCTAGCAGCGACAGATAAAAGAATAAAAATGTCTGGAACTATAGTATCTGTTGGACTGACTTCTCTTTTCTAGTCAGATCATTTCACTAAAGTCTTAATGATTTTAATTACAATCCGTCTATTTTTTTCTCTTGCACGATAAAGCTCTTTTCCGGAAAGATTTTCAATAGGAATAAGTGGCTCAATATCACTCATACCAATTGGCCTAAGGGCTTCGTGAGGTATTCCATGACTTTCAAAAAGCCTAACAACTTCGCTGGCCCTAAGAAGAGATAATTCCCAATTGCTTGCATATTTCGTTGTTGAAATAGGAACATCATCGGTATGCCCCTCAACCACAATTTTAAAACCAACAGCTTTTTTCTTTAAAATATTGGCCAACTGTTTAAGAATTTCCTCCGCTTCAACGTAAAGTTTAGCAGAGGCAGAAGAAAAAAAACGAGTAGTACTGGCAGTTAAAATAAGCCCCTCTGTAAGATTTTCAATACGTATGGAATTACTAATGCTCATCTCGTTAAGCACTTCCTTCAGTTCATTTGATAATTCGTTAAAAGGAACAACGTAAGACCCTCCCATCGACTTGGCAGTATACTGTTTAAGTTTTTCAAATTTATATGAATCTGGAGTTGAAAATATCGTTAGCAAAACAAAAAAACCAAACAGGAGTGTCATCATATCAGCATATGAAACAAGCCAATTTCCATCTCCATCATCTACAGATTCTGGCCGTAAAAAATTAATCTTGGCCAATCCTAAATTTCTAAATTTTTTAGGCGCCATGCTTTAACTTATTCCTTATGGATGGTGAGAGATAACTTTTGAGATATTCTTCAATTACAACTGGATGTTTTCCTTCTTTGACTAACAAAACTCCCTCTGCAATTATTCGTCGAGTTATAAGATCATGTTGAGAAATCAAGGAGAGATTCTCTCCAATAGGCACCAAAAAAAGGTTAGCCACAATAAGTCCCCAAAAAGTCGCAGTAAGAGAAACAGACATCGATGGTCCCAGTTGTTGAAAGGCCCCTTCTCCTCCAAGACTCTGAAGAAGTGCAACCATCCCCAAGGTGGTTCCTATTAATCCAAAAGCTGGAGGGAACTTGCCAATAATTTTAAATACTGATGCCTCTTGTCTGTATGTTTCATTTTGTATTTCAACTCTTTTGATAAGAACACTCTCTAAATCCTCATCAGAAATCGCCCCCTCATTAGCAACTATCATTGACTCTTTTAAAAATGGGTTACGAATTCCCTCAATTAAACTTAAAGCGTCCTGACCGCTTTGGACTTTTTCCGCAATAACAACCAACTCTTCAATAACCTCAACGGATTTTTTTTGAGATGATGTTGTTGTTGCTCTCCAAATAACTTTGACAATATTAAAGAGATGCGAAATTGGAAAGCAGACTAAAGACGCAGCTATAGTTCCTCCAATAACTATTGCGATGGCCGGCGCATTCGCAAAGATCAGTGGATTAGTTACTTCTCCAGTGATGGTCCAAATAATAATGGACACCCCAATAAAAATTCCAAATGGTAGTGAAAAATTCATAATTTATCCTAAATATTAATACTAAAATAATTAAAAAACTTATTAAGGGATTAGTCAAATAAAACTAATAAAAATTAGCTTCCCTTTTTTTACTACCGTTTTATTGAAATTTTTTGCATAAGTAGTATAAGTAAATTTGTCCTTACTCTACTGTTCCCATAAAGATCTCATCACTTAAGGCCTTATCCCAACTATATTTTAACTTAGTTTCGCTCATGAGCTTTGAAAAAGCATGATGGCTTGGATAAATGTTCGGAAGTCTCGTTTGTAAATAATAAGCCTTCTGACGATCAATTGTGCTATCAATAAAATTCTCTCCTAGAAGGTTTAAAAGATTCGACACTCTTCCACTCCAAAGATAGGCCAAAGAGAGTTGATAATCGTGAATTTGATCTGTTCCTTCATAAGTGCTACTAATAGTTTTAAAATCTTTTTGCGCCTTATAAAGAAGTGCTTTAGCAAACTGCGGATTAATCTTAAAAATTTCTGCTGCTTTTTTTATCAGAAATCGACCACGAATATGATGATAAGGAACTTCAATAATTCCATCTTGACTTGCAAGAACGATGGCCTTATCAAGTTCATTAATGACCCTATCAAACTTTGCTGTATGAGATAATAAATATGCCTGAACGTAGTGACTTAAGGACTGACTCCAAGAAGGGTCCTCTTCAAGTTCCTTTGTCTGCGCTTTTGTATAATCTAAAAATGTGAAAAAAGGTCTACTACTTTTAGAAAAATCAATATGAAAACCAACAAACGTAGAAGATGTTGTTGGATATACCTCTCCTAGAGAAAACCAAAACTCGCTACTTTTAGGAAGCATCACATGACTTTGTGATGTGTATACTTTTGTTGTCGTTCTGCCAAAAGATCTTTTGCCTACCAAATTATCAACATGGCCTGAAAGCATATTAATCATCCACTGGTAATCAATTTTTCCTTTATATTCATTAAGACTTTTTTCCACATGATTAAATCGTGATCTAGTCTCAAGGCTTTTATTATAACTATATTCAAAGGCATATTTTTTTATATCATCATCTATAAAATGATTGGATTGGGCCATGCCTTGATTTTTAACCCGTCTTGCCACTCTAACTTTATTTCCACTAATCTCAACACTCGCGATCTCCCCCGTTTTAGAATCACCTATAAAAACTGTCCATGCTCCAAAATGTCCCCTCTCTTTTAT
>DAOVTR010000171.1 GCA_030633015.1 Bdellovibrionales bacterium | reverse complement strand
AAGAGTATTTCAGATGTTTTTTGAAGCACTAAGCATTAATGCCATAAATTTCTTCCTTTCACAAAACAGATCCCTAATCTTTTCCAGAGCAAGCGGAAAACTAAGCTGCGCAATTCCCAATATAGACAAATGTGATGTTATTGTTATTTTTCCTGATCTGTATCAACTTTTAAAATCAGCATCGCCAGATCATGGAGTTGCAATTTTACTCCATGAAGTAGGCCATATAATACATGACCATTCAAATAAAAATATTTCATCACTTGAAGCACAACTTGAAGCAGATCGATTTGCCTTTAATCATGGCCACGGAGATCAATTGGCAAATATTTTGGAAGAATATAACCAATTTGATGAATGTAAGAGGCGTATTGAGCAGCTAAATATCTTAAAATCATCTAAATAATTAGTATCTTTTTACCCATGCTAAACTTGTTATATTAAACAGTTTTGTATATAGTGACGCTTCAATTTTATTTTAATTACTAGTTTAAAGGGAAGGTTTTATGTCTGATTTTTTTAAAAACTACTACAATCATGTTGATGAAAGAAAAAAACAGGGAATCCCTGCACTGCCACTTTCACCAGAACAAACAACTCAAGTCATTGAACTTCTCAAAGATATTCCAAGAGGAAAAGAGAAAGAACTTGTATCCCTAATCAAAGATAGAGTAAATCCAGGTGTAGATCCATCTTCTAAAATCAAAGCTGAATATCTGTTGGCAATTGCTCAGGAAAATGAAAAATGCACAGTTATATCCAAAAATGAAGCTGTAAACATGCTTGGAACAATGGTTGGAGGATATAATCTTGAAGCTCTTATTATGCTACTTGAAAGTTCAGACAAGGAAACAGCACAGCTTGCCGCATCAGAATTAAAAAATTTAGTACTCTCTACGAATAATTTTGATCAAGTTAAAAATATCTCCGAAAAAGGAAATAAACTTGCAAAGGAAATTATAGAAGCTTGGGCAAATGCTGAATGGTTTACAGTTAAAAATGAACTTCCTAATGAAATAAAAACTGTTATTTATAAAGTGGATGGTGAGATAAATACTGACGATTTCTCACCTGCTTCTCACGCCTTTACAAGAGCAGATATTCCTCTCCATGCAAACTGTATGGGTGGCTCCCTATTTCCAGACGGACCAAAAGAAATTGATGATCTAAAATCTAAGTATAAACTCCCAATTACATTTGTAGGTGATGTTGTTGGGACAGGATCATCCAGAAAATCTGCTTGTAACTCACTTATATGGCATATTGGAAGTGATATTCCATTTATTCCAAATAAAAAGACTGGTGGAGTAATAATTGGAAACTTAATTGCTCCCATTTTTTTTAATACTGCTCAAGACTCTGGAGCTCTTCCCATTCAAACAGATGTAACAAAATTTAAATCTGGAATGGTCATAACTGTTTTTCCTAAAGAGGGTAAAATAACTGATGAGTCTGGATCATTAATTACTGAATTTCCAATACAACCAGATACTATCCTAGATGAATTTAGAGCTGGTGGACGAGTTCCATTAATTATTGGAAAACAGTTAACTTCAAAAGCAAGACAATACCTAAAGATGAATACAGTTGAAGATAGTGGTATTTTTACAAACGCAAAAAATCCTGTACCTGTAAGCAATCAAGGTTATACCTTGGCCCAAAAACTAGTAGGGAAAGCTTGTGATGTTGAAGGCATACTTCCAGGAACTGCATGTCTTCCAAAAATGACGACAGTGGGCTCTCAAGATACTACTGGACCCATGACAGCTAGTGAAATGACAGAACTTGCATGCCTTAAGTTTAACGCTGATCTTGTGATGCAATCATTTTGTCATACAGCAGCTTACCCTAAGCCTGCAGATATTTTAACTCATAAAACGCTACCTGATTTTATGTCTACTAGAGGTGGAGTGGCGTTAAGACCTGGTGATGGCGTAATTCATACTTGGCTAAATCGACTCCTTATTCCAGACACTGTAGGAACTGGTGGAGATTCTCATACTCGTTTCCCAATGGGAATTTCTTTTCCAGCAGGATCGGGATTAGTCGCATTTGCTGCGGCACTTGGTATTATGCCTTTGGACATGCCTGAATCTGTCCTTGTAAAATTCACTGGATCACTCAGGCCAGGCATTACTCTTAGAGATGTTGTAAATGCAATTCCTTATCAAGCAATTGAAGAAGGACTGTTAACTGTTGCAAAAGAAGGAAAAAAGAATATTTTTGCTGGGAAAATTCTAGAAATGGAAGGCCTTCCTAACTTAACTGTTGAACAGGCTTTTGAACTTACAGATGCCTCAGCAGAGAGATCAGCTGCAGCAGCTTCAATTAAATTATCAAGAGATACAATAGTTGAATATCTAAAATCAAATATTACTTTGATGGAAGCAATGATTGAAGGAGGATACAACGATCGTGTTACACTCCAAAAAAGAATTGATTCATTAAATGATTGGATCAAAAATGGGAAACTAATGGAAGCAGATAGTAATGCTAAATATTCGGCAACCATTAATATTAATTTAAGCGATCTTAAAGAGCCTATTGTTGCCTGTCCAAATGATCCTGATGATGTAAAAAAACTTTCTGATGTTGCTGGAGATGCTGTACACGATGTGTTCATTGGTTCATGCATGACAAATATTGGACATTTTAGAGCTGCAGGGACAATTTTAGAAGGATCAGGCTTTGCCAAAACAACTCTATGGCTTTGTCCTCCTACTAAAATGGATAATGAACAATTAAAAAAAGAGGGATACCACTCTAAATTTGCAGCTGCAGGGGCAAGAATGGAAATTCCTGGCTGCTCTCTTTGTATGGGAAATCAAGCAAGAGTACCAGATGGAGTAACTGTTTTTTCCACATCTACAAGAAATTTTAATAACAGAATGGGCAAGGGTGCAAAAGTATATTTGGGATCAAGTGAACTTGCTAGTGTTGTGGCCCTACTCGGAAAAATGCCTACAGTTAATGAATATATGGAAATTGTACTACCCAAACTGGGTGGAAAAGATGATACTATATATAAATATTTAAACTTTCATCGAATGGATAACCTAAAAGTTTAGGTTAATAGTTATGAAATTTATCTTTAAAATAATATTGTCTTACTCTATTTTGACACTCTCTGTTTACGGCGAGTCATATTACAAAATTGAATATAATATGGCTGAAGTACAATCTACTGAGCAAATTATTAACTCAATACTACCCCAGGCGACTGAAAAACAAAAAACAAAAGTTTTAAATCTAATAAAAGCTAAAAACTCTAAATTAACATCAAAGAAAAAATTAAAAACGGGTAAGAAAATTTTGATTTTAATTCCCAAAAGTTTTATTAGCGATGAACATTTTAAAAAGATGGTAGAACTAGAAAAAGAAAAAATTATAATCATTGCCAAAAAAATCAAACAGAAAAAATCAAAAAATAACCCGTTATCTTTTACTCCATTTTATTTATTAGGCTTAGATAAGGTCATCACCGTAATTGATACTAAAGAAAATAAATCAGAATATTTTCCCAACTGGGCAATTCGATTTAACTTAAATTATAAATTTAAAATAAAAAATAAAAAATTCATTTCCAAAAACAATATAACATTAAAATCATACGCTTCGCTAGATGAACAAAGTTTAGATATTCCTCTTAATTATGATGCTTCATCATCTTTTGTGTTAGACAAAAGATGGAAAAACATTGCTCCACTTATAAACCTATATTATCTTAACTTTTCAAATGTGGAATATGTAAGTACAGTATATAAAATCAGAGCAACAAACTCACTATCGGCAGGAGTTGGCGCTAATTTCGAAAAGACAAAATGGGGGCTAGATTTTATTTTCAATCTCATTTCAGGATATTCAATTTTTTCAAAGACTAGTCATGCTGGCGAAGATGCTACTGAACTTGCAGGTTTTTACGCATTATCTGAACTAAAACTTATTATAAATGATGGATTTACAACTGCATTTACATACAAAATGAATCAACTCTCTAACGTTTATGAAGTAAATTTCAGTAGCATTCAACTAAATTTTGGAATTAAATTCTAACTATTAAATAAGTCTTGAAAAAATATTTTTTTTTCGGGGTAATGGTTAATTGCGCTGAACACATATTCATCAATTTTATCTTTACTTCTTCCCAGTTTAATTGAACTTAAAATAATCACTTCATAAATTTTCTCATCAAACATTTTCTTATTAATTAAAGTTGTACCAAGGGAAAATGCTTTATCAAACTCATCTAAATGGTAATGCATTTCCATTTGTATTATTTTAAATTTATTTTGATCAGTATTATCGTTAGCATATTTTTCAAGAACTCTATTGGCTTTTTTGGGGGCGCCTGCTTGCAACAGAGTTAAGACAACACTTCTAATTATTTCACTCTTTCCATCACATAGCTTGGCCGATTCCATTAATGCCTCTACTGCTTTTTTCTTTTCGCCTTTGTTAATTAAAAATTTCCCACACACGGCAAGACCTGCTGAAATATTCTTTTTAATTTCATCATCAGGATGTTCAATATTTGAAAAAATATCTAAATAATTTAAAATATCTTCAAATTTTTGATTTATAATTGAAATCCTAACTAAATCAGGAATACGCTCTGGACTAATGGGATACAGTTCAATTAAAGATCTTTGATATTTATAAGAGTCATCATATTTTTTCATTTGAAAACAAACTTCAGCCAAACCTTTT
>DAOVTR010000186.1 GCA_030633015.1 Bdellovibrionales bacterium | reverse complement strand
CACAGGCCCATATATTTGACAATGAAATTAAAAAAACAATAAAAATTAAAAGTGACTTCATTTAACTAATCCTTTAACTAAATTCTTTAATAATTTACGTCAGTTTCTTTAAAGATTCAATGTTTCCAATGATAAAAAGACATAAGGAAGGGACAGATAATAAACTAGGCAGTTAACCATATGGTCTCACTAAATATGCCATTTCTCCTCCCTGACGCAACGTCCAATCATCCTTAACATTTTAACTACAAGTAAATTTGTCCAAGAATGTAGTTTTACTAGATAATTTTGGGATATTCTGATAATGCTAGACAATATTTTTTATGAAAATCACGTAGCTATAGCTGGTTAAGGAGCGAAAATGTACGATTATTTTAATACAAATCCTATTGAAAATTTTTTAAAGAAAAACTCTGCTGAATTTACTAAAAGTGATTTGATTGAATATATTATGAAAAACGAAATTAGAATGATCAACTTTCGCTATATCGGTGGTGATGGACGATTAAAATCACTGAATTTTATTATTAATAGTCTAGAACATTTAGATCAAATTTTAACTTTAGGTGAACGAGTTGATGGCTCTAGCCTTTTCTCTTCTATAGGTGCAAAATCGAGTGATCTTTATGTAATACCAAAATATAGAACAGCTTTTATTAATCCTTTTACTGATCTACCCAGCTTAGATATTATTTGTGAATTTTACACAACAGAAATGAAACCTTTTTCTCAATCACCTCACCACGTTGTAGAAAAAGCGCATAATCTTCTTACGAAAAAAACAGGATTAACCTTTCAAGCAATGGGAGAACTTGAGTATTATCTTTTTTCTGAAAAAGATGAAATTTATACTGTTAACGAACAAAAAGGTTATCATGAATCTCGTCCTTTTTCTAAATGGGCATTAGTACGAAAAGAGGCAATGGATGCACTTTGTAAGATGGGTGCAAAAATTAAGTATGGTCATTCAGAAGTTGGAAATATTATTGAAAAAAACATTCAAATGGTTCAACATGAAATTGAATTTCTTCCTGTAAACGTTGAAGAGGCAGCAAACCAGCTAGTACTCGCCAAATGGGTTGTTCGAGAAGTTGCTTATAAATATAACTTAGAAGTAAGCTTTGCTCCAAAAATCATGGTTGGCCAAGCAGGAAGTGGTCTCCACGTACATACCAGATTAATGAAAAACAATAAAAATGCTATCGTAAATAAAAATGGTGAATTAAATGAGACAGGACTTAAATTAATTGCAGGGCTTTTGAAAGTTGCGCCATCGCTTACCGCTTTTGGTAATACCGTTCCAACATCTTATTTAAGATTGGTTCCCCATCAAGAGGCACCTACTAAAATTTGTTGGGGATCAAAAAATCGGTCTGTATTAGTTCGTGTTCCTCTTAGCCAACACGGAGTTAAAATACTTAATAAAAGATTAAATCCAAAAGAACCAACGAACAACATTGAGTACACTTCAAATCAAACAGTTGAACTTAGAAGTGGAGATGGGTCAGCAAATGTACATTATTATCTCGCAGGAATCACACTAGGCGTTCTTGCTGGCCTAACAGATGACGACTCTTTAGATGTTGCAAAAAAACTATTTGCGAGTGAGGACGTTTCTAATAATATAACATTTAATCAACTACCTGCTTCCTGTTATGAATCTGCTCAAATTTTGAAAAAAAATAAAAACTTTTTTATAAAAGATAATGTTTTTTTAGAACCTCATATTAACCAAGTTATTAAAACTTTGGAAGATTATAAAGATAAGGATATGAGCGAAAAACTAGCAGGAAATCATGAACAACTAGACGCCATTGTAAAAAAACACATTCACTGTGGCTAAATTATACTGAGACTTTATTTTGCAAATATGAATTTCATCCTGTAAATTATAATTATGAAAATATTTAAATTTCTGCCAATTATTTTACTACCTTTAGGTTTGGTCATCACCTCAACTACGGGATATATGATAATTGAGAAGTGGAGTTTTTGCGATTCGCTGTATATGACGATCATCACCGTTGCCACAGTAGGATATGGTGAAATTCACCCCTTAACTCCGGCTGGAAGAATCTTTACCATGATTATTATTTTATTTGGAGTTGCACTGTTTGCTTATATAAGTAGCAAGTTTGTATTTGAAATTGCTAATATTGATCGCGATAAGGGAAGGAGAAAAAAAATGAAAAACAAGATCAACAAGTTAAATGGGCACTCCGTAATCTGTGGTTATGGCAGGATGGGAGAGGTTACATGCAAAGAATTAAGCAAATATGATCTTCCGTTTGTTGTTATCGAAAAAAAACCAAATTTAATTGAGGCACTAAAGAAATCAGAATTATTATATATTGAAGGAGATGCTGGAGACGATGATGTTTTATTAGCTGCAGGGGTAGACCGTGCCAAAGTCCTTATTTCAGTCATCGATGATGATACCGAGGGATTATATCTCGCGATTGTTGGTAGATCTTTAAATAAAAATTTATATATTATTGTTAGGGCAGATGATATTAGAGCAAAAAAAAGAATCTTAAGAGCTGGAGCAGACAAAGTAATTAGGCCATACGCTATGACTGGAAAAAGAGTTGCAGATAGTGTAATTAATCCCGCAGTTGAAGACCTATTCGATTTAACTGATGATGATGGCAATGATGATAGTAATAAAGTAAAATTAGCAGATCTATATGTCCCCTCTCATTCTATAATAATAGATCGTAAAATTAGAGAAATTGGAGACCAAATGCGCGGTTTAATTATTGTTGGAGTCCGTAATGAAGATCAAGCCTTTAATTTTAACCCCTCTGCTGATTATATCTTTAAAGATAAGGACTTTATAATAACCTTAGGAACTCAAAAGGCTTATGATCAAGCAAAAAAAGATTTTAAACTATTAACTAAAAGATAAGTATTTTCCCAATTACCATATACTATTCGCCATACTGAATTTAAAAGGTACAATAAAAAAAATGGGCAAACAGTCTACTTCATTTTGTGCAAAGTTTTGGGATCATCTCTGTATTCGTCATCACAGCTATTTAAAACCTTGCTGTCGTTTTATAATTGATTCGTATGACAGAGTATATTGGAGCGATGATGAAGATAAGACTATTAACTCAGATTTTTATAGATCTCTCCGTTTAAAAGCACTTAATAATGAAAATATTCCTGGATGCATAAAATGTGGCCAAGAAGAATCGGCAAATATTACAAGTCTAAGAATGAGAGACAATGCATCTAGTAAACTCAAAGAACCTCTTGATGAAACAACCTCTTTTCTTAATATTGAAAGTATAGATTTTTTCTGTGGTAATTTATGTAATCTTAAATGTGTTACTTGTGAACCATATTCAAGTTCATCATGGCGTTCTGATTATGAGTTATTAGGATTAAAAGTTCCACCTTTATCAAAAAAGACAAAAATCGAATCACTATTAAACCAAGTTAAAAACCTTAAAAAAATTAAATTTGTTGGAGGAGAACCTTTTTTAGATATGGATCATAAAAATGATCTAATATTACTGTCAAAGCATAATCCTGCACAAATAATAATTCTATACTCGACAAATGTTACTATTTGGCCATCTGTTGAAATTTTAAATCTATGGAAATCCTTTAAACTTATCAATATTCATCTAAGTATTGATGGCCATCTACAATCTAATGACTACATTCGATTCCCATCAAAGTGGGACCTCATTGAGTCAAATGTTAATAAATTCATTCAACATTCACTAAACAATAAGAATATAAAATTGAAAATACAGAGTACTGTTTCAGTTTACAATATATGGTCAATTCACAAATTACAAAACTGGATTAATGCGATCAATATAAAAATGCCAACTGATCGATCAATAGTTCTTATGTTTAACTTCTTACATACTCCTCACTTCATGTCTGTAAAAAACCTTCCTAATGATTATAAGATAAAAGCAAAAGCACTTATAAATTCTACATTAGGTAAGGATAGCTATGTATTAAACTATCTTGAAAACTGTAAAGATAGTGATTACCCTCCAAACGAACTGATTGAGTTCACTCAAAAATTAGATAAAATTCGCAATATAAATATATCTGACTACATTCCAGAACTAGCGAAACTGATCTATCCTAAATAGACATAATGATAAAAATATTTAAAAAATATGAATAATAAAAACAATCACCTAATACTTGCTCCAATTAGAGGTGTTACAAATCATATCTACCGAAATGCCATAAATAGACATTTCGGAGGGATTAATAGTGCCATAGCTCCATACATCGCTCCTCAAAAGGATAAAAAGCTAAATCTTCGCCAACTAAATGATATTAACTCTTCAATCAATATGATTCCTACTGTTGGACAAGTTTTAACTAATGACAGTGATCAGTTTTTAAAAGTAGCTCAAATGTTTTATGACTTAGGTGTAAAAAAAATTAATCTTAATATGGGATGCCCCTATCCGATGGTTACTAATAAAATGAAAGGCTCGGCACTTCTAACAGATCCCAATAACCTTAGAAGATTAATTTCTGAAATCTTACTAAAATGCCCTCT
>DAOVTR010000206.1 GCA_030633015.1 Bdellovibrionales bacterium | reverse complement strand
CGTATAAGGGCATCTCCTTTAGGTACAGCAGGTGCGATTACAGGTGTTGCAAAAATACCATTTTCATATAAGAAATTAGTAATTTGCATTGCCTTTAAATCATCTCCCACAAATATAGGAATAATTGGAGTATTGGAATCATAAGTAAATATGCCAATATCTCTAAATCCTTTTCTCATAAAAGCAACATTGTCCCATAGATTTTTTAAAATGCTATCGTCTTTGTTTAGAACATCTAAGCATGCAGAGACTGTAGCAACAGCAGAAGGAGGCATTGAGGCTGAGAAAATAAAAGATCTTGCAGTATGCTTTATATAGTCAATTACGTCATTTGGTCCTGAGACAAATCCACCAATGGAAGCAAATGATTTTGAAAAAGTTCCCATTGATAAATCAACCTTATCAGTTAAATTAAAGTGGGCCATGGTTCCACGGCCCTTATCGCCTAAAACTCCAAGTCCGTGAGCATCATCAATGTATATTAGTGCTCCATATTTTTGGGCAAGCTCAACAATTCCTGGAAGGTCAACAATTTCACCAGTCATTGAAAAAACGCCATCAGCAACAATAATTTTTTTTTGATATTTATTAATATTTTCTTGAAGCTGTTTTTCAAGAGAATCCATATTATTGTGTTTATATTTATAAGTTACACCTAAGGAGAGTCTTGAGGCATCTATAATTGAAGCATGGTTTTCAGCATCAAATAACATACAATCTTTTGGTCCACATAATGAGGAGAGTCCTCCAAGATTTGATTGCATTCCAGTTGAAAAAATTAGACAAGATTCATGTCCTACATATTTTGCTAGTTTTTCTTCAAGCTCTTCATGAATTTCAAGATTACCATTTAAAAATCTAGACCCAGTCCAACCTGTACCTAATTTTTTAGTGGCCATGATTGCTGCTTCTTGAACGTAAGGATGATGAGTTAAGCCAAGATAGTTATTAGATCCAATCATAATAAGTTCTTTGCCATTAACAGTAACGGTTGATGCCTTTGATTTTTGAATCGCTCTAAAAAAAGGATACAATTTATTTGCTTTTAAAAGATGAGATCTCTTGATTACTTTACTGTTTCTGAAACTATCGATAATGTTTAAATTCATTTAACATCTCTAATTTTAGTGTTTATAAGCTGTTAATTGTTATAGTAAGAAAGTATATTTACAATTGGAATTTGCTCACGTCAAACAAAATAGGTCCAGTTATAAAATATATTCGCACCCCATCAATTACTTGAAATTAGATGAAATATTAAACTAATATTATTAATTTTCAAAGAGAAATAATGGTAATACCTCAATAATTTAAGATGGTTTGTGCGTAGCGTTGTATAATATTTTTCTGGCCTATTTTATTAATTGGACGTAAGTCTGTTTCATGATTAAAGGAAATTTATCTAAGTTAGAAGTTTTTTTAGATTCACCTGTAAAATACAATTTACTCTTATCTGAAGATAAAGTTTTTATAAACAGTTACTTAGACAAAAAAATTGCTCTTACCTTTACTGGTAATATTAAATGTATTGGATGTGGGGCCAAGATAAAAAAAAGCTATCAAAGAGGCTATTGCTATCCTTGTACTTTAAAATTAGCTGAGTGTGATACATGTATTGTAAAGCCAGAGTTATGTCATTTTCATAAGGGAACATGTCGGGACAAAATGTGGGCCCAAAATCATTGTATGATAGATCATTTTGTATATTTGGCCAATACCTCAGGAATTAAAGTTGGTATAACAAGAAACAATCAAATCCCTACTCGATGGATTGACCAGGGGGCAGTAGAAGCAAAAAAATTTTTCAAAGTATCTAGTAGGCTTATTTCTGTTCTTATTGAGATAAAATTTGCTTCAATGATTGCAGATAAGACAAATTGGAGAACAATGTTAAAAGGTGAGATCAAAGAAGTCGATTTTGAGGCTACTACTGAACAGCTCTTAGATGCATTTGGTGAGGAGATAGATATTTTAGAAGAGCAATTTCCTGATGAAAAAATTGAATTATTAGAGCAGGAAGTTGTTTATAAAATAGATTATCCGGTTTTAAAATATCCAGAGAAGATTAAAAGTTTGTCTTTTGATAAGAGTCACGTGATAGAAGGTATATTACAAGGTATTAAAGGTCAGTATCTTATTTTAGATATCGGAGTTATAAATATAAGAAAATTTCAAGGTTATGAAATTGAATTTAATGATTAAGGAGAAATTTATTAATGGAAGCACAAACACCTAAAACAGTTTATTTGAAAGATTATACAAAGCCAGATTATTTGATTCCAAGTATTGATTTAGAATTTGATTTGTATGATAAAAATACCAAAATTAAATCCAAAATGAAGGTTGTTAAAAATACAACAAAAAACACTCCTTTGGTTTTTAGTGGTGAGAACTTAAAACTTAAAAATATACAAATAGATGGGAACTTACTAAAAGAAGATGAGTATGAAATTAAGGGTGATTCACTAGTAATTCCAGTTTCAAAAGAAAGTTTTATTGTTGAAATTGAAAATGAAATGGATCCGATTGATAATAAGGCCTTAGATGGACTATATAAATCAGGTGGAATTTTTTGTACTCAAAATGAACCTGAAGGTTTTAGAAGAATAACTTATTTTATTGATCGACCAGATATTATGAGTAAGTTTAAAACAAAAGTCATTGCTGACAAGACAAAGTATCCCGTACTACTTTCTAACGGGAATCCAGTTGATAAAGGAAATTTAGGAGACCGTCACTTTGTTACTTGGGAAGACCCTTTTGCAAAACCATGTTATCTGTTTGCTCTTGTAGCAGGAGATCTTGGTAGTATTACTGATATTTTTAAAACGATGAGCGGTAAAGAAGTTGCTTTAGAAATTTACTGCGATAAAGGTAATGAGTATAAATGTTCTCATGCTATGGAGTCACTTAAAAAGTCAATGAAATGGGATGAAAATACCTTTGGCTTAGAATATGATTTAGACATCTATATGATTGTTGCAGTTGATTCGTTTAATATGGGAGCAATGGAAAATAAAGGTTTGAATATTTTTAATTCCAAATATGTATTGGCCGATCCTAAGACTGCTACTGACTCGGATTTTATGGGAGTTGAAGGAGTTATAGGGCATGAATATTTTCACAATTGGACAGGAAATAGGGTAACTTGCAGAGATTGGTTTCAATTGACATTAAAAGAAGGACTTACTGTCTTTAGGGATCAAGAGTTCTCAGCAGATATGAATTCAAGATCAGTAAATAGAATTGGAAATGTAGGAACAGTTAGAGTTGCTCAGTTTGTTGAAGATGCGGGCCCAATGGCACATCCAATTAAACCAAAAAGCTACATTGAGATAAATAATTTCTATACTTCCACAGTTTATTATAAGGGCGCAGAAATAATACGGATGGTTTATAATTTAATTGGAGTAGATAATTTTAAAAAGGGTATTACCAAATATTTTGAATTATATGATGGGCAAGCAGTAACCACTGAAGACTTTTTAAATGCTATGACTATTAGTTCAGGATATGACTTTAAACAGTTTAAAAACTGGTATCATCAAGCAGGGACACCAACTGTAGAAGTGAAAAGCCATTATATTAAAGATGAAAAAATAATTGTTTTAACATTGTCTCAAAGTTGCCAGCCAACGCCTGGCCAAAAAGAAAAACAACCATTTGTTATTCCTTTTAAGGTTGGAGTAATTGATAAAGATGGAAATGATGTAATTAATAAAACAGAAATATTAACTGATCAGACCACAGAGGTAAAATATAAAAACATAGAGACAGATTTTAATCTCTCTCTTAATCGAGATTTTAGTGCCCCAGTTAAAGTTAAATATGACTACTCTATAGATGATCTTTGTTTTTTAATGGCCCATGATAAAGATGATTTTAATCGTTATGAAGCTGCTAATATTTTAAATAAATTAGTTATTTTATCTTTTGTTAATTCAAGTGAAGAGAGCTGGCAAGTTAAAGATATTCATTTGAATGCATATCGAGAGCTTCTTGAAGATAAAACTATAGATAATACCTTTAAATCAGATTGTATGAGTATACCAAGTGTAGGGACATTGTATCAGGAACAGAAAATTATTAATATTGAGAAAACTTATAAGGCCAGAAAGTTTTTAATGAAAGAAATATCTGATTTTTTAAAAGACGATATGCTTTTGATAATAAAAGAATTAAGTGTGACTAAAAAGTATTCTTTTAATGCAGATTCAATTGGTGAGAGGTCATTAAAAAACTTCTTACTTGGACTTGCCAATCATAGTGAAGGAAGTGTTATTGATACCATTTTATATG
>DAOVTR010000136.1 GCA_030633015.1 Bdellovibrionales bacterium | reverse complement strand
TTGATTTTTGATGGTAATAAAGTTTCAATTATCGATCCAGGTCCAATTGAAGGCCCAGCAGGAATTTATGAACTTGTAGATACAATGTTTCATTCAGGTAACTATTTAGATCGATTTAGTTTACATATTGGTGCAGAATTTAGAACTTTAGGTGCTAGTGATAAAGAAATGGAACTTCTTTCAAAAAACATGGAAAACTTTGTAAGAAAAACTGAGGGAATCTTTTGGAAAGTTTCTTCACAGAATGATGTTCAGGAATTACAAGGAGTAATTAAAAGATTTCGAAATAATATGAAAGATTCCTTGAGCTCTGGTGAGCAAAACACTTTTTTAAAAGATAATATTTTTTCAAAAACTGAGGGTTTTACGGATAAAGAGATTAATTCAGCATTAGATAAATTTTCAAAGATTTTAAAAAGAATGCTAGTTTTCTAGCGTTAATTCCTACCTGCGTGTGGCGGGCCAAATAAGAATTGAACTTTTGATTTTCTATTAGCATTTACACTTAGTTTTTGAGGAATATTACAAAACTTAATAATCCTTCAAGATTTTTTTTAAAATTCCGACTGTCTAATTATGGAAATTTAGATCGTTTAGAAAAATGGATTATTTTATGAAAATTGTATTTTTATTAATTGCTACCGTGTTTTTATCAAAAACGTATGCAGGAGTAAAAGAGAAAAACTTAAAAGAATTAAGGCAAAAAAGAAATCAAGTAATAACAAATGCCTATTTAGAATGTAAAATTAAAAATGCAAATTTAAAATCAACGAAAAAAGATGAGATGATAACGCATTATGATTTAATTGTTACTTTATATAGCAAGTTTAGTAAAGAAGAAGCAAATAATTATGATGAAGTAATGAAACAGTATTCAAAATATTTAAAAGCATTAAAAGATAAGACTAATCAAATAGAGAGATCTTTAATGCTCGAAAATACTCCTCTTTATAATGATGAGCAAATAAGGCAAGCATTAAAATATGATAGCGACACATTTCAAATGGCAGAAACTAAAAACGCAATAAAAAAAATAAATGAGCAAGGATTTTTAAAAAAAATGAATGAGCAAGATAAAATGTTTTTAAAACCCAAGCCTAAAGGTTTTTTACAAAGTTTAGTATATGAGCGAGGTAAATTTAAAGGTTCTGAGCGTGAAAAACAGTGGAATGAAGATAAAAAATGGGATGAAAAATTTCAAAATCAAGCAATTGCCTATTTATACGATATTATTTCTAATGAAGAAAAGAGCTTTATAACAAAGGTTTTTTTAAATAAAAAAATTAGCAAATATCATAAAAAAATTGTAATGCTCCCGGCATTTCTTTTTTCAGCATGTTTTAATTAATGATTGTGATAATAGTTGATATGGCGGTCCCAAGAGGAATCGAACCTCTAACTGAACTTTAGGAAAGTTCTGTTATATCCGTTTAACTATGGGACCTTAAAATTAAACCAAATAAATATTTAGCATTTTTTTAATCATTTTTAAAGCTTCTAACGTTTTAATATCCTAGAAGGCTAGGTGCGTCAAACAGTTGGTTTTCCATTCATAAAAAAAAACATTACAATAACTTGATTTAAATACTTTTAAGTGGAGTTGTTATGAGTAGACCATTGGGATTTCCAAGTGAACCAAAAGAATTTTGGGATTGTTTTTATAGGGTTACTCAGGTTCCAAGACCTTCTAAAAAAGAGGAAAAGTTTATTGCTTTTTTAGAAGAGTTTGCTTCGGATAATAACGTTAAATACTCTAAAGATAGTGCTGGAAATATTGTAATGTACGTTGAAGCAACGGATGGATATGAAAATCATCCGACAGTAATTGTTCAATCTCATATGGATATGGTGTGTGATAAAACTCCTGATAAACAATTCGATTTTGAAAATGATCCTATTGATCTTTTAGTCGAAAATGGATGGGTTACAGCAGATAGAACAACTCTAGGAGCGGATAATGGTCTTGGAGTGGCGGCCTCTTTGGCAATTATTAAGTCTTCTAATATTGCTCATCCTTCTCTTGAGCTTCTTTTTACAGTAGATGAAGAGACAGGATTAAACGGAGCACTTGATTTAGATGTCTCCCTTCTTAAAGGAACTAGATTAATTAATTTAGATACTGAGGAGTGGGGGGCCGCTTATGTAGGGTGTGCTGGTGGAGTGGATTATGAACTTCGAGGACGATTTCCGTTAGTTGATGTGGGGGAAGGTCTTGTTCCAGTAAAAATTGTTATTGGGAATTTAAAGGGTGGTCACTCTCGAATGAATATTCATGAAGGTCGTGGCAATTCAATTAAGATTCTATCAGAGATTTTGTTTGAATTGCAGGATTTAAATATTCACTTGGTCTCTTTTAATGGTGGGGCCGCTCATAATATAATTCCTAGGGATGCACAGGTTTCATTTTGGATTGATTTTGAAAATATTGATAAGTTAAAAAAGATAGTAAGTAGAAAAAAAGAATCCCTATTGTCTTATCTTCCTAAAGAGGACAATGACCTTACTTTGATTTTGGAAGAAAATATTAAAATAGATCACTACGCGTTAGATAAAAAACAAAAAAGTAGATTTATTTCATTACTGGCAGCATTTCCTCATGGGGCAAGAAATTATAATTGGCAGGCAGATAATCCAATTGTTACCTACAGTTCTAATTTTGCTATTTGTAATTTTTCCGAAGGAAGGATCAATATATTAACTTCACTTCGATTTTTAGAGAGAGCGGAGGCCCTGCAACTTGAGCAAGAGATTTATAATATTTCTAATCTTTTTCGTTTGAAGATAAAGCAGGGAAAGGCCTATCCAAGCTGGAAACCAGTATTTGAAAGTGAGCTATTGACAATTTTCAAACAGGTTTACAGGGAAAAGTTTGGGCAGGAACTTAAAGTTAAGGCCATTCATGCTGGACTTGAGTGTGGGATTTTAAAAGATAAGATTGGAGATCATCTTGACACCATTTCTTTAGGCCCTAATATTGAGGGAGTTCATTCTCCTAGTGAAAAATTGGAGATAGATTCTACAAATAAATTTTGGTCATTTTTTTCAAAATTATTGGAGTCTTTATAAGATGAATGGAAATGTTCAAAAATTTATAAATGCCTTTTTCCTTTTTAGGCGTACAGGCGGAACTATGGTTGCCGCAGCTTCTTCTTTTTATTTTCTTTTGACAGTTATACCTATCTCTTTACTGTTTATAAGAATTGCTGGTTTCTTTTTTGGTGATGTTAATTTGATTTTAGACAAACTTTATATATTGATTTTAAAGTTATGGCCTAGCTCGGGTCCTGAGAATATTTTGCAAATTAAAAATATTTTATCAGGACTTCTTACTGGAAGTGTTGGTTTTACATGGATTCATTTTTTAGTTTTAGGGTGGTCATCGTTGATGTTTTTAAATTCAATTTGGAATGGAATGTATCAGTTAACTGATGATGATATTTATAGGTCTTTAAAAAGGCATTTAAAAGGAATTGTAATTATTTTAATAACAATTGTTTTGTTGAATGCTGCCATTGGCTTACCAATGTTTTTCGCGTTAATGGATAGGTTTTTTAGTAATAATACAGTCATACTATATTTTTTAGAGTTTTTTCCTGATATTTCTCAATCTGCAGGTGCGATTTTAAATAATATTTTCACTAAAGTTTTTGTAAACACAAATATATTAAATGGGTTAATTTTTACTTTTTATTTTGCTTTTTTATATAGATGGTTTTTTTCTTGGAAAATTAGTTTTAAAGTTTCTGTTATTGGATCGTTGGTTTTTGTTTCCAGTTTTTTTATAGGAAAATCTCTATTTTTAATTTATTTTTTAAATTTAAAGAAAAATTATATATTAAATTATGGTGAATTTTATTCCTTTATAATTGGAATGCTATGGGTTTTTTTGGTAATTTCTTTTTTTTATTACGGAGCTTGCATTTGTTATGAATTTGGAGTGGAAAAAAAGAAAATTTCAAGTACAATAGATAGTACTGGAGTTGTTGATGATTAGATTTTTATTAAATACGTATATTGTTGTTTTGATTATTGATTCAATCTTAAGTTACTTTCCACAATTTGATTTAATGCCAGCTAGGGTTGTGATAAGTAAGATTTCTGAAGTAACTTTAAAACCCATAAGAAAACTTTTACCAGATGACATTGGTTTTGATTTTTCTCCTTTAATCGTTATTTTCGCCATATTGTTGATCGAAGCACTCTGGTAATTTTTTTTTACTCGACTTGTCAACTCGTTGAAATTTCATATAAAATCAGATGTAAGTTTTATGAATGAAACTAAGGAATATGGAATGGAATCTGAGTTGAATATCTTTGAGACATTAACTAGCGCTACTTTTGATTTAGCTGAAATCATGTCGCAAGGACATGATGAAAAACAAAAATTTAGTTTTGATAATGAAAGTAGTTACAATGAAACTGTAAACGATTCTAATAATTATTTTGATATTATTGATACTGGGCCTGGTTTTTTATTTAGAATTGAAAAAGGAATTAGCACTTTTTGTATTAGAGCAATTGAATGTGAAAATTTAAATGTAAGTTATAACGAGTTGCTAAAGGGAGACAAATTACTTTTATCTAAATTAAAAATTAAGGAACTTGATCAATTGGATAGTGTTGATTTCTTCAAGACTGAAAACTTAGAAATATTAACGTCCATGAATGAACTGTTTAACAGAAGATTTCCAATAAATGAGGAAGTTTTGTGCAATATATCTGATCCTGGGTTTAGTTGGTGGTTAGATTTAAATGAATTTGATCTTAAAGTTTATTTTAACTCACATGGATTAGATCGATCACAAAGATTTACAAGGCTAGGTCCTATAGGGAATCAGAAAATATTAATAATTTTATTTCAAAAATTATTTGCAAGTTTGGCCAATAATTTAAAAATAAATCAACTCTCTTGTGATGATAAAATTCTATCTATCGGAGTAGCTTCAAAGGACAATTTAGCTTTTAGAATTTTTAAGGATATATTTCTTTTTGGGAAGTACTCTTTAAATGAAGATGTATTGGAGCTAGAAAAAATATCTCCTGAGCTTAATTACTGTCTTTATGAAATTAGTCAAAAAAGAAAATTTTGGTTAAAAATTGAGAAAATAATTGGATAATTTCTTGATTTTGTTGACTTTTGTTCTTGCGTCAAATTTTTATGCGGGTTAAAATATAATAAACAGGATGTTAATTAAAAAAACAGGAAGTTTTTTTGGAATTTACTCTAAATAGACACTCATCAACTACTGAAAGTAGTAAATTGCAAAAAGCGATTGAAAGAAATCGTGAAAAACAAGCACAAAGAAATAGAATATCGCAAAACTCATCACTCTCTTCAAAGAGGAGTCTAGCTTCTAAATTATCCACATCTGACAGATCATTACCTAGTTCAACTCCCAGACAAAGTATGCATGGTTCATCGGCCATGTCTAGACCTTCAAGATTATCAAGTTCAATGCAGT
>DAOVTR010000015.1 GCA_030633015.1 Bdellovibrionales bacterium | reverse complement strand
TATAACTTTTGATATTGCTTGCTCGTACAGGATGGTGGGTACCAGCTTGGGGATGTACTCCACTTCCACTACTGCCAGTCGGGCCAATTACTCGAATTTTATTTGATAAAAAGCCAGCTTTTGCAAGAGGTAAGACACTCAGTGCTGTTGCAGTGGGAAAGCAACCAGGGTTTGCAACATATTGTGCTTCGATAATTTTTTGCTTGTTAAATTCAGGTAGTCCATAGACAAAGTTTTTTATGTTTTGTGGGTTTGTATGATCAGTCTTATAATATCTGTTGTATATTTCATGATCAACAATTCTATAATCACCAGAAAAATCAATTATTTTTACATTTGTATTTAAAAGTTCCGGAACCTTTAGGTAGGAAACTTTGTGAGGTAGTGTTAAAAATATTAAGTCGTTTCCTTGGGCCAGTTCAGTAGCTGAGATATCTTCAAATATATGTTTAACACGATTCCCAAAGTTTTTATGTACATTACCAATATTTTCGCCAACATGATCTATACTTGAAATTTTCGTGAGCTTTACATGAGGATGGTTAATTAAACGTTTAATTAGTTCGGCTGCCGCATATCCTGTGCCACCCATAATTCCAACATTAATTTTTTTCGTCATAATAAGTTCTCCTTAAGTTAATCCATAAGACCTATTTTATTAAAATCATCTTGATTGCAATTCTCACACTGTTGTAGTGACTGTGTAACCATTGATGATCGTGTTGATTGGCTACCCGTAGGTCGAAAGTTTCCAGAATTTTTTAAGCCTAAGTAGGGTAGCTCATAAGAGATTTCAGTTGTCGGAAGATTGATATTTACAAGACCAGTTTCTATATTATTTGAAAAATAGTTTTGTTTTTCAATATCGTTTGAAAAGAGAGATGAAACGAGTCCAAATTCAGATTGGTTAATAATTTCGACTGCATTTTCAAGATTATCATAGCTAATAAAGGTACAGTTTGGTCCTAAAATCTCACTTGATAAAAAGTGACTTTTGAAATCATAGTTTTTAGAATAATGAATAGAAGGTGAGACATATTTTCCAACATGTTTTTTTTCTAAAAATTTTCCTCGCATTATTTCTTCAAACCCTTCTCTTTTTGCCATGCCAATAAAAAGAAGATACTGGTCTAAGTTTTTCTTGTTAATGAGACTCCCCATAAAAGGTTCGCTTTTAAAATCTTCAGGGTGATCAACAATAATTCTCTTTGCAATAGAGTGAAACTTATCAATAAACTGTTCTTGAATAGATTTGTTAATCAGGCAGATTGAAGAGTTGGTATATCGTTGGCCAGAAGATAAATAAGAAGAATAGAGAATAGGATAAATAACACTATCAATATCAATATCCTCAGTAATAATACTAAAGTTTTTCCCCTGAAGTTGAAGAGAAACAATTTTATTTAAATCTTGATTTGTAATATCAAGAATATCTTTTCCATCATCTTTACAGCCACAAAAATTTATGACTTTAATACTTTTTTCTCTTAATATCCTTCTCGATATTTCGGTATCTCCCTGAATTAAATTGATTACACCATTAGGAAAATTACAAAGATTGAAAGCGTCGATGATAATTTGGCTGCTATAAGAAGTATATTTTGAAGGTTTGAGGATAATATTGTTACCAGCAATTAAAGAACTTATTAAGTATTCATTGGATAGATAAAAAGAGTTAATTATTGGACCAATAATTAATGTTGTACCAATTGACCTTGAATTAACTTTTAAGGAAATATTTTGATTTGTTGATGGTATCTTTCTGCTGAATTGAATTTCATTAAACTTTGAAATTTCAAATAAAATTCGCTCGTATGTTATGGCCACTTCTTTTTTGGTTTCCCAAAGAGGCCGCCCTGTTTCATAGCTTAGGGCAATTGAAAGCTCATCTTTTTTTGAAGAAATAATTTCATGATATTTTTTTAAATAATTAAGTCTTTCTTTTAATGTTGTTTTAGACCAAGCTAAAAATCCTTTAGATGCAGATTCGCAAACTGGTTCGACATGACGATAATCAAATGGGCATTCCCATAGTTTTATTTTTTCATCAGCAGGGGAAAACATGTTATTAATTGTTTCAACACTTCCCGGACCAGAAGTAGGGGGTAAAACATATTTCCCATTGAAATAGCTACCTTTTATATTAAATTTCATATGGCACCTTTTAATTAACTACGTCATTAATTGTTTTTTCTATAATTTGAAAAATCTCATCAATATGGTCATTTGATAGTGTAAGTGGTAACAAAAGTCTTACTCTTGTTGGATCTGTTCCTGCAAAGAAGGCGATAATACCATTGTTAAAAAGTTGTTTTAAAAAAGAAATGGTTAATTCTTTTGATGAGTCGCCTATTTCAAAAGAAATCATGGTTCCAACTCCTCCAATATATCCGATCTTTCCAGCACAATTTTTTTGTTTTAAAAATTTTAATTTATTAATAAATGTTTTTTCAAGTTGTTTAATTTTCCCATTTTCTCCATAGAAGTTTCCTTCTGTTAAAAAACGCAAAATTTTACTAGACATGTTTAAAGAAACAAGTGAGCCATTAAATGTTCCAGCGACAAGTCCAGGTTTTGGATTGAGCTCGTCGGTATAAAGAGTTCCACATGTTTGTAGTGCTTTTCCTATGGTTACAACATCAACATATTTATCAAGTTCAAACATTTGAAAGGCGAAAAGTTCTGTTGTTCTAGAAAAGCTTTGTACTTCATCAATCCAAATATATAAATTGTTTTTTTGTGCCCACTTAAATACTTCTTCGTAATATTCTTTTGTTCCGTAAATAAATCCAGCTTCTCCCTGAACAATTTCCATCATTATCGCACAATACTCGTTGCCATTTTTTTTAATTAAATGATCAAGTGCACCTATTGTTTTATCGATTGCTTGTTTGGGGTTTTTATAATCATAGTGGGGAACATGATCGACACTGATTGATTGCGGCATTCCGTCTCTATATGCTTTGCTGTAAGTAATATCCTGAGTGGCAACTGATCTTCCTGCAAAAGCCTTTTCAAAGGCGATAATTTTATATTTTGGCTGACTCTTTTGCCAAAGTATTTTAAGGGCCGTGTCATTGGCAAAACTTCCGGAGCCCGCAAACCAAAAATGTTTTAGTCTAGAGTTGGAAACCGTTTCAATTATTTTTTTTGTAGCTTCCATTGATTGTTGATAAGGAAGAAGGTTCCCACACATGATAGAATCGCAGGTCGCTGCTTCAAGGTGCGCTTTAATATAAAGAGGGTGTGAGTGCCCAAGAATATTTACACCAATGCTATTAATAAGATCATATTTTACTGAACCATCAACAAGTTCTGTAAATGGGCCATGTCCTCTGTTAGATGAAAGATAATTGTAAAAAAATCCTCTTCCTCTTACCTTTTCAAATTCTTTTAACATGGTTTCTGTTAAATTTGTTTTATCAGGATCAGCTGTTTTAATTTGATCAATTTTTTGCTGCTCAATCAGAATTGAAGAGAATAAATCATTAATTTGGGATTCAATTGCGTTATTGTTGACTCCAATGCTCATAACTTCATCTTCCTGTTAAAAAAAAGTTGATAAATAAGACCTTTACTTGATTTTAAAAACTTACTAAAGGATAATATTTACCATGGAGAATACTAACACAGTTTCACTTTTAAAGTCATTAGAGTCAACGTATTTAGACAAGAAATATGACGAAACATACAATATGTTTTTAAAAAATAAAGGACTGTTCGACAGTGGTATTTATCATTATAATTTGGGAACATTGCATTTAAAACAGGCAAACTACGCTGTTGGTCGATTTCATTTAGAGAAATCATTAAAAGATGGATTTATTAATATTCGTAGTGTTAATAATTTAAAATATTCTCTCGAAAAGCTAAATCTTACAGAAGAGGGTAATAATTCACCTCTTGATGGGGTTGTTCAAAAATCTTTAGAAGTATCGAGCTTATCATATTTAACAGTTAGCTTGTCATTAGTTTTGCTAATACTGTTTCTATATAAATTAAAAATAATTAGACGATTTTCCATATTGATTTTTCTTTTAATTATTTCAGCAACGCCCTTTATAATATCTAAACTTTATTTAGAATCAAAAACGTTTGCAATTGTTCTTAAAGATACAACGTTGAGAGAGGGACCATCTGGGGTGTATCCAGAGACCAAGGTTTTAGAAGCTGGAAGAAAGATAGTTGTTAAGGAATTAGATAACGATTATTTTTTGATTCATAGTCCAAAAGAATATACAGGATGGATTAAAAAATTTGATATTGGACTATATTAAAATGGGATTATTTTATGAGTTATGAAAAAAAAGTAAGCGGAGAATATCAATCGAAAAAGGAATTACCAGAAAAACTAGATATTGGGATAATCAAATATTTTTGGCAAGCGAGTCCTTTTGCAATTGTTAGGAAAGATGTTGTTCCAAAATTTTTAAGAAGAATTCCTGTTTTAAAAAACTTTACAGATAATGAACTTAGAAAGTTATCAACCTATCTACATCACAGAAGATTTGATAATGGAGAGATTATTTTTAATCAGGGAGAATTAGGAGTCGGATTTTATTTTATTTTCTCTGGCCACGTTGATGTAGAATCATCCAATGATCATGCAACAGAGTTGGGTGAAAGTGTGAATAATTCTTCTTCTCATGTACTGTCCCTTGAAAGAAGAGATTATTTTGGTGAGCTTGCACTTTTGCAAGATAATAACGTCAGAACGGCAACGGTAATTGCTAAAAATTCATGTGAAGTATTAGGTATTTTCCGGCCAGATCTTGACGGACTAATTAATGAATACCCAATTGTTGCAACCAAGTTATTGCAATCAATTTCATTGATCGTAGCAGACAGACTTTTTTCAGTGACAAAAGAAGTCGGTAGATTAAAATATAAAATTTTAACAATGGAAAATGGGCTAAATGAAAATAAATAGAAAAACATTAAGACCTAACGAAGTTTTTAAAATAGCTTTTTTCTTATCAATTTTTGTTATATTAGGCCTTTTGTTGTTTTCAATTCCAAGATATGCCGTCCCTCTTGGAGTTGCATATGTTTTAGGATTAATTCTTGAGCCAATTATCCCTCAAGTTGGAAAGTTTGGATTTTCTAGGGTTACTTCTATTGTAATAGTATTTTTATCCTTTTTTATTGTAACAGCGATTCCAATCGTAAAAGTTGTTCCTCTTATAAAGCAAGAGACTGATAACTTTCGCTATTACATTCCTAAAGTAGAGAGATATCTTAAAAAAAGCTATGTAGAAGTCAAAAGAAATGTAAAAAAACATTTCGGAGTTGAAATGGGGGATCAAAACCTAGTAAATGATGGAATTGCTTACGTTGAGCAATCAACAAAAGATGTTTTGTTAAAAATACCTACCCTTGTAACATCTGCACTTGAGTGGATGCTTATTGTTCCACTTTTTCTATTGTTTTAGTTATATGAGAATAAAAAAATAAAAGGAGCAATTTTAAAAATTACACCCAACTCAATTTTCGAGCGTTTTTATTACCTCTCTCATCAGTTTAATCGACAGTTGGGAGATTATATTTTTGCTAAGTTTTTAGAAGCAAGCATTATTGGAGTAATAATTACCTCAGGTCTATTAATTATGGGGGTGAAGTTTTCATTTTTACTCGGCCTAATTGCAGCTATTACCAATATTATTCCATACGTCGGTCCTATTTTTGGAATAATTCCAGCAATACTTCTTGCTCTTGCTGAGTATGGTTTTGGAGGAACTTTTGGTGCGATAATAATACTTTATCTTATAGCCAATGTAATAGATTTGGCCCTTGTATTTCCATTTTTAGTTTCAAAGATTGTTGATTTACATCCTTTAATTGTTGTAACAAGTGTAATGGTTGGGTCACACTTGTGGGGTTTAGTGGGGATGGTTATTTCCATTCCGCTGGTTGCAGCTTTAAAATTGATAGCTTATGAGATTTATTGCGAAATTTATTCACCTATAAAAAAGTAGTTTCATGTAATTTTTTTGACTAGTATCTTTAGCAGATGTTACAGTGTCATATTGGAGGATTTGTGAAGATTCAAGTTATATTCTTAAGTTTGTTTTTGTTAAGTCTTTTTAATTGTGCAGGAGTTCAAAAAAACGAAAATGCATCAGCAGAAGAGCTTTATAAAGAGGCACAAAAGCTTGTTGTTGATGAACACTATATTGCTGCGACAGAAAGGTTAAATAATATAAAATCTAAATACCCTTACAGTTACTACGCAACACATGCTGAGCTTTTGCAGGCAGATATTTTGTTTAAGCAAAAAAACTTTGTAGAGGCCACTGCTGCATATATTCTTTTTAAAGATTTTCACCCAAAGCATAAAAAAATGAGTTATGTGGTTTTTAAAGTTGCTGAGAGTTACTATAACCAGATGCCATCAACTTATGAGAGAGATATTTCCTCAGGACTTGAAGCGATTAAATATTATAGTGAAGTTTTGCAACGATATGTAAGGTCTCCGTATGCAAAACAGTCAATAAAAAAAATAAAAAAATGTAAAAAAATGATTGAAAATAAAGAAAAATATATTGCTGATTTTTACTTTAAAACAAAATCTTTTGAAGCAGCCAGATATAGATTTCTTTCAATTATTAATACATTTAATGATTCAGATTTACGTAAATATTCAATGTTAAAAGTATTAGAAAGTTCAAGGCTGCTCAATGATCGAAAACAATGTGTTAAATATTTTAACGAATTTAAAAATAAAGTAGATACAAAAACGAGAGCTCAGTTGGAAAAAAGTCTTAATAGTTGTAAAAACTTTAAAAAGAGTGATTCGTAGGAGATTATTTTGAATAGTTTACACGAAAGAAACTTAATAGAACAAGGCAAAGAGCTTTTCAATCGGGGAGACTTGATTAAGGCCGTAGAAGTTTTTGGTGAAGTTACAGAGTTAAATCCTAAAAACTCAGATGCATATTTTTATCTTGCAAATATTTTTCATACTAAAGGTGAAATTGGTAAGGCAATTCGAGCATTTAATAATGTTTTAAAAATTGATCCTGAAAACACTGATGCTTCAATTAGTCTTTCTATTCTTTATAATGACATTGGACGCTATGAAGAAGGAAAAAAGATATTTGATAAGACAAATGAGAGAGTTAAAAACAGTGATCTTGAATCTAAGGTCGAAGATAGACATGTTAATAAAAAATTTGCAGCAAAACACTTTGAATTGGGCGAGCTATATGTAACTTATAATAGATTTGATGAGGCCTTATACGAGTATAATAAAGCAGTAAGTTTAAATGCTGATAACCTTGATGCAAGAATCAAGGTTGCTAAAGTTTATGCACAAAAGGGCTTTAAATCAAAAGCGCTTGATGAGTTGAAAAAATTAAGAAATGAACGTCCAGATTTTTTAGCAGGACGAGTGGCCTTGGGCGTTTTTTATTATGGTAATGGTAATATACTAGAGGCACAGGCAGAGTGGACAAAGGTTCTTAACAAGGAATCTGGCCACTCCGAAGCAAAAATGTATATGAATCTTTCCCAGTCAGCATCTGAAACATCTGTTTTAACTTAAAATAATTTTATAAAAAGTTAAGTATTATTGTAGGTCAACTCTTAGTTCTGGAGATTTTATTATTTCCTGAGTTGAATCTGTAGATTGTTGTTTGCTTTTTGCGTCTTGATTAATCTCAACATTCGTTCTTTTAGAGTCATCAGATGATGTGAATTGAACAATATGTCTTTTTAATTCAAGATACATTTTATATCTAACTTCAAGTTTATTATCTTGTAATACAATTTGTCTTGCTAGCTTTGTCTTATTGTTAATTAAAATTGGAGCTTTAAGATTAGCTGACATTTCAGTAACAGTTTTAGGTATGGTTAATACTGTATAAATACTTGCATCAGCAACACCTGTAAGATCAAGACTTGTAAGCTCTGCAGGAAGTAGCTTTATGGTATAATCTGGCATGAAAATTTTTGGCTCAATAATTGGAAAAGCTGTTTTTCCATCTTCAATTGATTGAAGCCAGAGAATTAAAGTTTGGTCACCTGGATCAACAATAAAAAAGCGTTTTTGGCTTTCAAAGCCCAAAATGCCTTCTTTGATTGTGATAATGTCTTTTTTATCTACTTCTAGGTTACCAAATCTTGTTGTACTAATTTTCATTTTTTATTATCCTTTGAAAACATAGGACCACTGGCGTGGACGACAACTGATTTTAGCAATCAAAAGTATAAAAGGGCAAGGAGGAATTTATTTCTTATTAAGTTCGTCGGATATCTTACCGATATCACTAAGGTCAGCCCTGGACGCTTCTGTATTTTGGGATTGTATTGCGGTGTAAACCTCTTCTCGATGTATCTTAGTCTCTTTTGGGGCTTTTATTCCCAAGCGAACCTGTTTACCCTTTATTTGAACAACGACAATTTTAATATGATCGTCAATTGCGATGCTTTCTCCAAGCTTCCTTGTTAATACCAGCATTAAGACACCCCTTTCAGACCTTCCTGGTTGATATAAGGTTCTATAGTATGGGGGGTAAATAAAATCAAGTAAAAACATACGAAAATGATAATCTTTATATGTTTAAAGTCATAAACAGCTTAATTTATATAAATAAAGATAGTTTTAGCTCTTATCATAAATTTGATTTTCCCGATAAATACATAAGTGCATTTTTAAAAGGAATCTTTTGTGATTAGTAATATTGTTAAAAAACTATTTATCTTAATCTTAGCATTAAGTGCAGGCTGTTCTACTCAGACACTTGTTAGGTTTGAAAACGCAAGTGGCGCAGAGCGTAGCCCCGCAAGTATAAGCACTTGCAACACGGTGAGTATTAATCTTCTTAGAAGTTTAACTCCTTTTTCTCATAGTGGAGTATTAAAAAATTTCAAGATACACCTTACAGGTGAGTCCGGTTTTTTTGAAAAAATTAGATTAGTTCGAAATGCAAAAAAAGATAGTGATATTAATATGGCCTATTTTATTTTGGATGAAGATTATTCTTCATCATATCTAATAAGGGAACTTACAGATGCTTCAAAGAGAGGAGTTAGAGTTAATCTGTTGGTGGATTATTTTATGTCAGAGAATCATCAAAAGATGCTTCGTTATTTGCAATCACATAAAAATATTAATGTTAAAAGATTTCGTCCTCCAACTAAAAGATTTGTAAAATATTTAGAGCATGATCTTGGTTTGACAAGATCAGATCTTTTTTTGAAAGGAATTGTTACTCAAAATGCTGATGATATAATGAACGGAATTCGTAGTTCAAAAAAACTAAAATATTTAATTTCAAATTTAGAGCAATCTTTTTCTAAATTAAAAATGTTAAATAAAAATGAATATGATCAAATGAAGATTTTTTATATTTATAATAAAATTTTAAATGGAGAGGGCAAAGAAGGACTTTCGGATTTAAAGAGGATGAAGAGATTTTTGCAGAATTTTACCAGAAGGATGCATCACAAATATTTGTCTGTTGAGACCGCTCGAGGACGAGAGGTTATGGTTGGTGGACGTAATCTTTCAGATGAATATCATATTGGAAGAGAAGAGATTGATATTGTTGGAGGACTGCTAAAAGATAGAAAATATCCCTTTATTGATTCAGAAGTATCTGGGGTTTTTATAAATACAGAACAAAATCGCAATATCGATTCAACTTTTAATCGTTTATGGTCATCTTATTCAGAACTATATGAAATCCCCTTAGCTAATCTTTTTGTTTCAGATAAAATAAAGATTGCCCAAAAAATTGAAACCAAATCGACTAAATTTGAATCTTCGTTGATGCGGTTAAAAACAAGGGCAAAACAAGGCGTTGTTAAAGGTAGAAATGAACAAGAAATTCCAGTGAAATATTTTGAAAATCAATTCTTAAAAGATTTAAGTAAAAAAGAAATAACAACGACATATACACATCTAATAAAAAATGCAAAGCAAGAAGTGGTAATTATTTCAGCTTATACTTTTCTATATCCAGAGTTGTTAGAAGCAATAAAGGTTTCAATTTCAAAAGGTATTGTTGTTAAAATTTATACAAACTCTTTTGAAACAACTGATTTGAATGTTGTTAATTTGGCTGCTTATAAAAACTTTGCTGACTGGTTAAAAGTCGTGGAGGGGCCAGGTAAGCTAGAAATATATGAACTAATGCTTGAGAAGGGAAAAGGATCTTTGCATGGTAAAATGATTTTTGTTGATAAAACATCAATAGGAATTGGGTCAGCTAATTTTGATCCAAGAACTCATCGCCTGGATACTAATAATATGATGCTTTTGAATATGCAAAACAGTCCAGATCAAGCTCATAAAATATATTCTCATTATCTATATAATGACACTGTTCCATGGAGTGAGCTTACTTTGGAAAATGCGCTAGACAAATTAAAAGCTATTGCTGAACAAAACAATAAAATTAAGATTCTTTTAAAATTATTAGATAGTAATTTTATTAAAGAGCAGATTTAGTAATTTTATCTAATAAAATCAAGCAGATTTTGTTTTATTAATGATTGCCCTGTTTTATAGGTTGTTTTTAGAATGTCTTGTTGTTTTGTAATTTCCCCAAAAAGCTCAGCAACGTCTGCATCTACGAGCCTGCTATTTCTTTGGTCAATATTGATGTCGTCATCTTCTAGTGTGCCCTGAGATCGCATTACGGAGCTGTAAACAGATCCTATCTTGGTTCTGATTGTAATTAGACGTGAAACGGATCCATCAATTTTAGTTAAAAGATTTTGAATCATTTTACTGTCATTGTTTTCAAGTGCAGTTGTAAGAGAGGATAGAATTGAAAAAAGATTGTCTCTTCCTTCAAAAGGCTTTTCATTATTGTCTTTATCAATACGAATAGAAGCAAGATCTCTACTGTTCTCTTTTTTACTGGATAAAGGAGACTGTTCAAGTTCTTTAAATTGCTCGACAGGATTATTCATTTTATTTGAATCTTTATTGTCTGCAAAAAAGACTTCCTCTCCGTTTAAATTAACAGGAATATAAAAATCTTTTAAGACTTCTAGCTGAATTTTTCCTCTATCTCCTTGATATTCTCCATCTTTATTAAAGGGAGCGGTGAGAGTTGAGTGTCCAGAAAAAATATATCTACTTCCAATTCTCTTGTTTGCAAGGGCCAGAACATTATTTCTTAGTTGAGCAACCTCAATGGAGACATTTTTTCTAATGTTTTGATCATAAAAATCTGACGATTGGGCAATTGCAATCTCTTTTGCTTTAACCATGATATCTGTTAGTTGTTCAATTACTTTTTCGGTAATGCCGAGTTGCATAAGCGCAAAATTACTATTTCTCATATATTGGGCGTTATCACTTTTTATTGAACCAAGAGTTAGTGATTCGACGCTATTTATAGGATTGTCAGACGGTTTTAAAACGTTTTTAAGATTTGTTCCTTTTAGCTGTAGGTCTTCAAGTTTGCTTTTCACCCTATTGATTGAGTGATTTAAAGATGCTGTGCTACTATTTTCTGATACTCTACTCATAAGTTTTATCTCATAATTGCAAGAACAGTATCAAACATTTCTCCAGCTGTTCTCATAACTCTTGCAGATGCTTCATATGCATGCTGAAATCTTATCATGTTTGATGTTTCTTCATCTATTGACAC
>DAOVTR010000256.1 GCA_030633015.1 Bdellovibrionales bacterium | reverse complement strand
TTGCTTGTGTTAATGGCGTTTGTCTTGGTGGAGGATTAGAATTAGCACGATCATGTAATAAAATTATCGTTTCAGATTCTCCTAAAACTTCTTTAGGATTACCTGAGGTTCAACTTGGATTGATTCCTGGTTTTGGCGGAACTTATCGTTTGCCAATAAGAGTTGGTCTTCCTAAGTCACTTGATCTTATTTTAACAGGTAAAAGATTAAATGGTAAAAGAGCTAAAAAGGCTAAGCTTGTTGAAGAAGTTTATCCAAAAGAAAGACTACTGGATATGGCCCTTGTTCAACTAGCTAAATCTAAAAAAGATAAATCAATATCAGATTCTATTGGAGACGTGGCCCTCGATAATTTTTTAACTAGAAAAATTATTTTTCAAAAAGCAAGAGAGGGAGTTGTTTCTAAAACTAGAGGTCTGTACGAAGCTCCTTTGAAAATTCTAGATGTAATGTCAAAAGGTGCTGGAAAAAATAGAGAGAAATATTTAAAGCTTGAAGCTGAGGCATTTGGTGAGCTTTGTATGGGAGAGCAGAGCAAAAATTTGCGACATATTTATTTCTTGACGGAATCATCTAAAAAATATGCAGGGCCTGAAAGTGAAGACGTAAACTCTCTTAACAGAGGAGTTGTTTTAGGGGCCGGAACCATGGGAGGAGGTATTGCTTGGCTAATGGCCGATAATGATATGCGACCCATTATGAAAGATTTAAATATTGAGGCCCTAGAATTAGGCTTGAAGCAGTCTTCAGCTATTTTCAAAAAAGCAGTTAAAAGAAAAAAAATGAGTTTTGACAAATTTGAAAGAAAGCAAAGATCAATTTCTGCTCAGCTTGATAATGATGGGTTTAAAAATGCTGACTTAATTATTGAAGCTGTTGTTGAAAATATGCATATTAAAAAACAAGTTTTTGAGGATCTTGAAAATGTTGTTAGGGAAAATTGTCTTGTTACATCTAATACTTCATCTTTAAGTGTAAACGAAATGTCTAAGGCCTTAAAGAATTCATCAAGATTTGCAGGACTTCATTTTTTTAATCCAGTTAATATGATGCCATTAGTTGAAATTATAACTCACGATAATATTTCTCCTCGAACAATTAAAACTTTGTATAACTGGTGCATAAAAGTAAAGAAAACTCCTGTTATTGTTGGAGATGGACCAGGGTTTTTGGTTAATCGGATATTAGCACCATATTTAAATGAGGCAGTATATTTGCTGGAAGAAGGTGTTTCTATTGAGGATATTGATAAAGCAGGTCTTAATTTTGGAATGCCCATGGGGTCATTTAGATTGATGGATGAGATTGGAATAGATGTAGGTGTAAAAGTTGGAAAGATTTTACATGAAGGACTGGGGGATCGGGCAAGGCCTAGTGCACTATCATCAAAACTGGAAGAGCAGGGATTTTTAGGCAAGAAAAATAGTAAAGGATTTTATAAGTATAATGAAAAAGGAAAAGATGAAGGAATTAATGATGCAATTTTAAAGCATTGTCCTTCTAAAAATAAAACCTTAAGTGAACGCGAAATTCAAAACAGATTAATTTTACCAATGATAAATGAAGCGGCAACCATCTTAGATGATAAAATTGTTTTAACATCCGGGGAAGTTGATTTAGGGTTAATTTATGGAATAGGTTTTGCTCCTTTTAGAGGAGGGCTTTTAAAATATGCTGATAGTCTAGGACTAAAGCAAGTTGTTGAGTTGATGAAGCCTTTGGAGGATTCTGTAGATTCAAATAGGTTTAAAGCCTGTGATTATTTAAAAGATTTAGCAAGCCAAAATATTGGTTTTTATAAAAAATAAAAGTGTTTTATCAATTTATAAAGTATTTTAGTTCTTATATTGTTTTTTCAAAAACAAGACAAAAGTTATTATTTATTGCTTTTTTTGGGCTTTTTATTTCTGCTTTTTCTTTAATAGTACTACAAAGTACGATGGGAGGTTTACAGTACAAGCTTGTTGAAAGGTCAAAGGATATTGGCGGAGAAGCAGTAATTAAAATATTGCAATATGATAAGTCTCTGATTGTTGAAATTGATAAGTTTCTAGTTGAAAAAGAAATTAGATTTTATAAAGAGTATGAACTTGAGCTTTTAGTTAGACATCTTAATTTTATGTCACCAGTCGTTGTCCATGCCCTTGTTCCTTCTAATGTTAAGCCTAAATTTATGGATAATGCGATTAATCAGCTGGTTATTCCATATGGTATTTCAATTAAGCTTAATTTAGATCAAGGAGATAAGGCCATACTCATTTCTCCTTCTCATGTTGATTCATTTTTAGGAGATGTACCTAGGTTTACTTCAGAATATGTTGAAGATATTGTTCAGACAGAAGTTCCTGAGATTGATGAATTTCATATATGGTGCCCTTTTAGTTTGATTCAAAACATTACAAGAAGTGAAAAAATTAATACTTTTAGACTGTGGGGAGATATTAATTGGTATAAGTTAAAAAAGATTATAGATATTAAATTCAAAAATAAAATTAAACTTGTTACCTGGGAGGATCAAAATAGTACTTTGGTTTGGTCTTTAAAGCTTGAATCAACAGTAATGATATTTTTATTTATTTCTATGTCATTATTAGTATCTTTGAGTATCACATCAGGGCTGTTTATTTTTTTTAATAGAATCAAAAATGATCTTACTAGTTTTTGGATATTAGGTAGTTCTAAAAAGAAACTTCATAAATCATTTGTCTTTTTTATTCATTTTTTAAGTATTATTTCTGTTATCATGGGTATTTTTGTTGGATTATTTTTTTTATTTCTGATGGATAAATATGCTCCCGAAATTTTACCGGATTTATTTATTGATAGAAAAATCCCTATTCATGTTACTGTAAGTGCATTAGGTATTTCATTTATTGTTCCATATTTGATTTCAATTGTTTTTTCCTATTTTTCCTTAGCACAGTTTAAAAAAGAAATTAGTTATATTCATCAAATCCGTTCGAGTAGTTAATTATTTTTTATTATAACATTTATGATTTAAGGATTTAAAAATTTTGGACATAATTTTATTATTAATAATTGATTCAATATAATCGCTGCTTACTTCGGTTAGGTGTTCAAATTGAACTGAAAAACCGCCTGTATCGCTTCCTTTCTTTGTTTGTTCAACTAATATAATTTCTGCTTCAGTAAGGAATTTAAATGTTTCAAACTTTAGCTCCAATAATACTTTTTGATTTTTTTTTATATTTTGTTTGTGAGTTTTAATATAAGCCCCGCCTAGCGACAGGCATATTGTTTCTCCATCCAAAAATTTATCAGTACTATCATTTAAGTAAATTCTTGCAGGTAGTGGCCAGTTAATACGATTATGTCTTCTTGGATTTATTTTGGTTATTTTTGATATTTTATTAAAGGAAATATCCTTTTGCATCAATAGAGTAAATGAATTGTGAATATTTTTAAACGGATTTTCTTTGAGAAGTTTTTGATTTGTTAAGCCTATAATAGGCAGAGCACTATTTAGCATGTTGATAATGGAAATTATTTGAATATTGTGATTATTGTCATCTTGAAGATCATAAATAAATAGAGATGTCATAGGTTTATCTATTAAGAAAAAAATGGCATCTTTAATATTTGTTACTAGTTTTATATTTGTTTTATTTTTTTCAATTTTATATTTAAATAATGGTTTCTTAAGTATTGATAAATATAAAAACTGCTTTATTTGTTTTGGCATC
>DAOVTR010000371.1 GCA_030633015.1 Bdellovibrionales bacterium | reverse complement strand
GATACTAGTGTCATCTGGAACTCTGATAAGTTAAATAAACTCCTTCTAGATGATCCAGACGTAGCTGTATGGAGTTTCAAGGATTTCTCTGGAGCAAATATAAATCCCCAAATGTATGGATGGACAAAATCAATTAACAATAAAGTTTGTAAAGTATCAGTTAAGAAAAAAATTTCAGCAAATCCTAAAGAAGATCATGGCATAACAGGAATCTTTTATTTCAAAAACAGAACTGTCTACAAAAAATGTATTGAGGATCTCTACCAATGTAATACGAAGATCAATGGTGAATTTTATATTGATTCTATGATTGGCTCCGCTATCAAATTAGGATTGCAAGTAAAAAGCTTTCTTGTTGATTATTACATATGCTGGGGTACTCCCGATGGTTTAAAAACTTATTTATACTGGCAAAGCTTTTTCCACAAATGTAATTGGCACAGCTATTCAATAGACGAAGATCCGACTGTTAATCAATCTAAGTCTAAGAAAATCAAACATAAAATCAACAATTTTTCACAAGAATATTTATAAAGGATTCATATGAAGTTATCCATTGTTATTCCTTGTTATAATGAAGCAAAAAATATTCCACTAATTTTCAATAAAATTAATAAATTAAAAATTGATTCTAAAGAAATAGAATTTGTTATTGTTGAAAATGGTTCTAGTGATGGGTCATTAAAAATATTAAACGAGTTAAATTCAAAATCCAAATATACCAAAATAGTTACTCTTGCCAGTAACAGAGGATATGGACATGGAATTATTTCTGGTCTTAGAGAGTGCTCTGGTGAATTTCTTGGCTGGACACATGCTGACCTTCAAACAGATTTGAGTGACATACTTATTGCTTTCAAAATTTTAGAGCAACATAATTTTAAAAAGAAACTTTTTATTAAGGGAACTCGTCATGGTCGCCCTTTTTTTGATCAACTATTTACATCTTGCATGAGTCTTTTTGAATCAATTCTTATGTCTTCAATACTTTCTGATATAAATGGACAGCCTAATATTCTTCACCGATCCGAATTTGAGCATTGGAAGAATGCACCCCATGATTTTTCTTTAGACCTTTATGCTTTATATACAGCAAAAAAACAAAATAATATTGTCATTCGTTTTCCTGTTTTATTTTCAAAAAGAATTCATGGCTATTCTAATTGGAATACATCTTTTGCGAATAAACTTAAATTTATTAAAAGAACTATTGATTTCAGCTTTCAACTAAAAAAAAGAATGAAATAACCCAATAATTTAATGTATACATAATAGTTTTAACAAAAACAATCTTGTTGAGGTCCTATGCAAATAACATCAATTGATAATGAAAACATCTCTGAGTTCCTAAAACTTAGAGATAGCTCACTTAAAAAGACTAATCTAATTATATGTGAAACTAAAAAAGTAATTTTAAAATTAAAAAAATCCAAACTTGAAATTATTAAATCTTTTGCAACAAACGAATACGAAGATTTTTTATCATTTATTCCTGAAGATAAAAAATATTTTGCAGACAAAAAACTTTTAGAGCAAATTGTTGGTTTCAAAAAACACCAAGGCATAATGGTTTTAGCTCAAAGGCCTAAACCTGTTTCACTTCAAAACCTTATTCCACCATATTTAATTTTAAATGGTTTAACTTCCCCTGAGAATGTTGGTTCAATTGTGCGTAGCATGGTGGGTCTAGGTATTAAATCACTCATTGTAGACGAAAAATCATGTTCTCCTTTTTTGCGCCGCTGCATAAGAGTTTCTATGGGTAATATTTTTTCTTTAAAAGTTCACTTTTCAACAGATTTAACAAACACCATTAAAACTCTTCAATCTACAGGTATTCAAGTGGTTGGAACTGCAAATATAGCGACATCTTCTTCTATTTATTCTCATATTTTTTCCAAAAATCAGGCTTTTATTATTGGTAGTGAAGGGGATGGAGTGGATCCTCAAATAATCCTAGACTGTGATAAAACTGTAAAAATACCTATTGATCAAGAAGTAGCACACCTAAATGCAGCCAAGGCAGCAACAATTTTTTGCTATGAGTTAAACAAACAGCTCTCTTTAACATCTTAGTCTCTAAAAAATTTATATTCCTTTACCCCTTGCTTAATTTGTCCTATTTTATATCGAAAATCGATATAAAGGAGTAAATATGTCTGAAGAGAAAAGATCATGGGCTGAGCCATACAAGATTAAGATGGTTGAACTATTAAAAATGACAACTCAAGGTGAGCGCGAAAAAGCAATTCGTGAATCTGGATATAACACATTTCTACTTAGAAGTGATGATGTTTATATTGATCTACTAACAGACTCTGGAACTTCCGCTATGAGTGATGAACAATGGTCTGCTCTCATGAAAGGTGATGAATCATATGCTGGAAGTAGAAACTTTTACAGTTTAGAAAAAACAATTCAAGAATATTACAGCTATAAATATATTGTTCCTACCCACCAGGGACGTGGATCAGAACACATGTTATCTTCGCTTATGATTAAGAAGGGTGATTATATTCCTGGAAACATGTACTTCACAACAACAAGACTTCACCAAGAAAAAGCTGGTGGAACTTTTGTTGATGTCATTGTTGATGAAGCCCACGATCCTAATAATCTCAATCAATTTAAGGGAAATGTTGACATGAGTAAAATG
>DAOVTR010000017.1 GCA_030633015.1 Bdellovibrionales bacterium | reverse complement strand
TTTATATTTATCGCTATTAAAAAGGTCGAAATTAAGTTTATCTAGTATGTTTGAAAATGAATGGATTTGAATATTTTTAGATAATTTTTCTTCAAGATTAATATCTTGAAGATTTAAATCTTGAACTAGGGAAATTAAACTTTTTATCTCTTTATTTTGGTTTGATGTCACAAATTACAATATCATTTTTAGATTAAATTAAGTAGATAAAATATTAAATCACGAGACCAAAGAAACTGGAAATAAGCCATAATATAACTGCTGTAAATAGAGGAATGGTCAGATTATCGTCAAGTCGTAAGGGAATCATTTCAAAAAAAGTAACAATTACTCCAACTAAGAATGCAATGATCCAAACTGAAAACCCAGTAATGCCTAACAAATTAAAAGAGAGGCCAATTGCAAGAAAAGTGCATATAAAAAAAGCAATTGAACCTTCCACACTTTTTTCTTTAACAATATGATGTTTACCAAACTTTATACCTATTATTGCTGAAAGTGGATCAGCAAACGCAAGAGTGTATATGCTTGCAATTGCAATTGCTTTTGGAAAACTTAAGATTGTAAGTAAAATTGCTATTGCGTACGGAATGGCTGCAGATTCTTTAATTTGCTCTTCGGCCCTCAAAAGGTATTTTGTGCTTGATTCAAATTTTTTTGCTAATTCTGGATAGGAAATTCTTACATGATCTAGTAAATAAAGAGAGCATGCAATAGTTCCCAGCAGATAAACGACCTGCTGATGGCTTAGGGTTAATGCGTATGCGGTGGCAAAAAAGAACCCATTGGCCATATGAAAAAGTCTTCTTGAAATTTGGAGATCCTTTCGAGTAGCTTTTATTTTCTCTTTATTTGTTTCTTCGTCTTTTTCAGAAGAAAAATCTCTAGGGAAAAGTATTTTTAAATTTGTTTTTTCTTCAAATTTCGCCATTGTTACCTTATTAGTAATCAATAATTATTGCTCCAGAAGTTACGCCTGCTCCAAATGTGGCCATTGCAATCTTATCTCCTTTTTTTATTCTTCCATCTCTGATTGCAATATCTAAAGCAATTGGAATTGTTGCTGCGGAGTTGTTACCAAGCTTATCGACAGTTATGATCACTTTCTCCATATTAAATTCTAATTTTTTTGCAATATATTCAATAATTCTTAAATTTGCTTGATGAGGAATAAACCAATCAATATCATTTATAGAAGTTTTAGACTTTTTGAGGACATCTCTAAAATTTTTCATCATGGTTCTTGTGGCATATTTGAAAATAGGCTTTCCTTCCATAAGCATCCTATTTCTATTTTGTTTAATGCTTTCACCAGTTAGGGGTTCAGTCGTTCCTCCTCCTGGAATAAAAAGAAGTTTATCACCAGTTCCATCACAAGAGAGAGTTGAGGAGACAATTTTAGATTGGTCATCTGATCTTCCAATAATCGCAGCGCCTGCTCCATCTGAAAATAAAATACAAGTTGTTCTGTCTTTCCAGTTAATGATTGGACTGAGCATTTCAGCTCCAATGACTAAAATATTTTTATATAATCCGGCCTTAATCAAACTGTCAGCAAGTACAAGACCGTAGACAAAACCTGAGCAGGCAGCAACAATATCAAGACATGGACACTCGTTAGTAATCCCTATTTTTTGTTGCATTACAGCTGATGTACTCGGGAGAATATAGTCTCCAGAGACCGTTCCAAGTAAAATAAAGTCAACATCATTTGGAGAGAGTCCTGCTGACTCAATGGCCTTTTTACTTGCTTCAGCTGCCATATCTGAGCAAAATTCTCCACCATCAATGGAGGCAATTCTTCTCTCTTCAACTCCTGTTCTCTCTTTTATCCACTCATCTGTTGTGTCTACCATTTTTGTTAAATCTTCATTTGTAAGAATTTTTTTAGGTAAATAAGAGCCAGTTCCCTTAATTTTTGAATATATTTGATTAGTCATAACAGTGCCTTTAAATTTTATCTATTTATAAGAGCCTAGAATTTAATGTATTGGCTTTTTAAGGTCAAGAGTAAATAACTCAATTATTAAGTGGTGGTGTGTCACAATTTTTGTTTTTAAATTATTATTTTTTAAGAAATCTTTTAAGATCTGAGCTTGTAAAGCATTCAATAATTTTGCTGCCAAACTTGTCTTTAAGTTGATCCTTGTTTTTTCCCATAGATAGCTCCACAAAGGCTTTTTGGCATTGTTTTTGGGAGTATTTAAGAGTGTATGTCCCGCAGTTCGAATCAAATAAATTTGAAGATCTGGGATGTCCCTTATATTTTCTGATGGAGAGTTCTTCGCAGTCTTGTTTAGTATAATTTTGAGAACATTGAAGTAGAGAAATTATCATTAATATAAATAAGGTGCTCTTCACTATATTACCCCTTCTTGTTTTAAAACACTTTTAAGCTTGTTTATTAATTTTAGATCATAGTTTCCTAATTCATCAATGGTCATTTCTTTAAGAGCATCTTTGGGAGACTTTCCAAGACCAGTAATTTTTTTATCATAGCAATCGACTATAGCTAGAATTTCTTCGGTAATAGTTAATTTTAATTTTTTGTGTGGACCACTACCTGAACGATTTTCTTCATGATTTAAAATTAAAGCTATTATTTCTTTGTTAATATAATCTTTGTCTTTTAATAGTTCAACTGTATCTCTTGGATGGGCGTTATATAATTTGAGTTCATCACGAGATAAATTAGACTTCTCTTTTTTGAAAATTTGCTGTTTGTCAGACGAAAGTCTAGTTAGTGATAAATCATGAATAAGACCAGCAACAGCAATGTTGTCAATCTCGTGTTCAGGTCGACCTAAATACTGAGCAAGTTTTGTTGCAAGAACGGAGACATTTAAAGAGTGTTTTACAATAATATTTTCACCTTCAGAAATATCTTTTCCAAAAATTAATTTAAGAGCATCTTTGTTATCTGTAAGTACTTGTCTGAGATTTACTGCAGCTTTTTCGGTCATTTGGAATGCAGCCTTACTTCCTGGGTTACTTATCATTTTGTCAACGGCGGTGCTTGCAACTCCCTCAGCCAAAGTTGCTTTTTCTTCAATTGGGACAGAGTCGTCTTTCAGGGTTTCATTTAAAATTTGATCTAAGTATTTTTGATATTTTACTTCGTCGTCGGCAGTAATAAAAAAACGTGCAACTTTTTGTTTTTTTAATTTTTTATGTAGGTCGATTTCAATTGTAATTCCATTGCTTTTATATCGAAGGTATTGCTCTTTAAATAAAATATAGAGATCAAAATTAATGATGGTTTCAGGTCTAATCGTGTTTATTCTGAGTGGAGTATAATCCAATTAATTCTCTCATTTGTAATATTGCAAATATATTTTTTAATTTATATATAATTTTATATGTTTGTGCAAACAGTGCAACACTTATTATAGAGATATTAAAATAGATTGATAAAAGTTTTATTTTTTATAAAACCTAAATTATTTAAATAGCTATTTACTTGATTTATTTCTTGAGGTGATGAAAATGCAAGTAAAATAAGGGGATTATCCTTGGTGAATACTATATCAGTAGACTCTATTATTATATTATATATATTTTTTGTAATCTTGTTTGGATTGTTTGTTACCCAAGTAAAATTTATTTTTTGATCAATAAGATATTTAGCAAGTTTTTTTCCCTTTGTTCCTGCACCCCAGATAACGTAGTTTTTTCGTGGGAAAAACTCTCTAATATACTTTATTTTCAGGGCATAAAAACTTTGATCTTTATAGTTTGAACAATTGCGAGATGCTCTCGTGGGGTGGTCTCTCCAAAAATGGATGGTTTTTTTAACAGATTTAATTTTGAAATTATTTTTATAAAGTTTGAAGCAAAAGTCATAATCTTCCGGGTAGATTATATCTTTAAGGCCATCCATGCTTATTAGGTCTGTTTTGTAAATTAGCCAACATGGAGAAGCAATTGGGCACTCTTTAAAAAGATCATTGAAATTATTTTCATGTAGAGTAAGATTATTTAACCAATTTTGATATTTAATAAATCCATTTTGCAATATGAAATCTGAAAAGTATTCAACAAGTCCAGTCGTGATATATCCTGTTCCATATTGCATTAGAAGATTTCTTAATAATTCTAATTTTAAAGGAGCCATTAGATCGTCACTGTCCATGCGAGTAATAAATTGACCCTGTGAATTTGAAAGAGCAAGCTTGAGTGCTGGAATAATTCCTGGATTATTATTTTTATAGTATTTGATGCGAAGATCACTTTTCGCAATTTTTTTTACGATAGCAAGACTATTATCTGTTGAATAATCATCAATGATTAGTAGTTCCCAATTTTTATACGTTTGACCAATAATAGAATCAATTGTTTGTGAAATATGGGTTTCATCATTTTTTAGAGGCATTAATATACTAATCATTACCCACCCTTTTTAGACCGGATTATATTATAAAAAGAATTATTATGGTGATTATTATCATTTTTTTGTATGAAATAGGGACTATTTCGTTAGTTTGAAAATATTTTCAATGGTTTATAAATTTATTATTTTAGTCATATAACCAATTAAAATTAAAGATCTAATCCCCCATCCCGATAAGTTTTAAAGATAGGTTTAAAGTATATTTAAGTAGGCGGTAATGTATGGGAATGGATTACGATAAGATTAAAGATGAGAAAGACTCTGCGGCCAGCAAGATGGCATCTTATAGTGACTTGTTCATGGTTTTATCAATTGTTTTCCTTCTGCTTTATGTTGTCTCAAGTATTAGAAATGGTGTTTATAGTGTTTATAAGCAAGGTGAGCTCAAAGAGATGGCTGCGGAAGCCAAAGATCTAAAGCAACAGATAAAAGTTTATAATACCCTAAAAGAGAATGTAGTTAAAGAGTCAACAACAGAAGAGCAAAAGGTATATGAAGAGTTAATGGATAAGCTGACTCTATTGCAAGAACAATCCAAAAATGAAAAAGAAAATCTACGTAAAAAAGCTTTGGAAAACGAACAAAAAGAGATGGCCTTAAACCAGTATCAGCAGATTGTAAGAAATATAATCAATGCTAATATGTTAGCAAAGGATAGAATTGCCAGAAGGGATGATAATATTCAAGTTAAAAGAAAGACAATTAAGGAACAAAAAGAGGATATTAAGGTTAAAAAAGTTGTCATTGAAAACCAGGTTAAAGATATAAAAGAGAAGAAGACCCTGATTGCTGAAAAAGAGAATATCATTAGTGACAATAAAAAAGTTATTGATAGAAAATCTAAACAGATTACTGTTTTAAAAGATGATGTAGAAGAAAAACGAAGGTCAATTGAGGTCAACAGTGAAGATATACAATCTTTAAATAATTCTCTTAAGAGAAAGGTTGCTGATCTAAACCAAGCATATAAAAGAAATAAAACGACAAAAAGAAAGATGCAAAGTGCAATTTCTAAGTTAAAAAAATCAACCGCTAATCAAATTGCACAAATTAAAGGAAAAACTCAAGAGGTACAAAAAGAGTTGAAAAACATTAATCAAGAATTAACGTTGGCTAATTCTCAATTAACAGTGGCAAATGATACGATTGATGTTCAAAATCAAAAGAAACAGATGCTCGACGTGGAACTTAAAAAAATAAATGAAGAGTATAAACAGACACAGCAAGAGCATAAGATTGCTTATCAAAATTTAAAGCAGCAACATGCAGATCAGTATCAACAATTGCAAAAAGATCATAGTGAAAAGATGGCAAAAGAGAAGGCTGATTTCGATTCAAATATGAAAGCATTAAAACTTAGTGCTACTGCCAAAGCGTCCAGACTTGCAGCATTTAATAAGAGAGTAGCAGGTGAAAAAGCATCTTTAAATGCAAAGCTTTCAAGTTTAACTTCTGAAATGGAAGCAACTGGTCGTGATCTTGCCTCAGCAAAAAATGCAAGAGACAAAGCACTTGCTGATGCGGAAGCAGCTAACATTGGGGCAGGTAAGGCAAGAGCCGCGGCATTGGCTGATATTGAAGCCCAAAAAAATGCATATAATGCAAAGATTGCAAAGGGCAGAAAGGATTTTTTACGTCAATTGGAAAAACAAAAACTTTCAGCTGCAGCTCGAGCAAAAAAAATGCGAGAATTTAAAGCGCGTGTTAAAAAAGAGAAGGTTCAGTTAAACCAAAGGATAACTAACATTCGTGGAAAAAATGTTGAGCTTACTGATGATCTGAAAAAAGCACAAGAAATTATAAATGCGAAGAAAAAGTTAGCTAAAATGATACAAGATAACTTTAGAAAAGCTGGTATTTTAGCAGAGGTTGATCCAAATTCTGGAGACGTAATACTATCTTTTGGTAATGATTACTTCTCGACAGGGCAATCACGCCTGAAAAGATCAATGCAATCTACTTTGAAAAAGTTTATGCCATCTTACTCTAAAAGTTTATTTAGTGATCCCAAAATTGCAGAGAAAATATCTGGGGTTGAGATTGTTGGTTTTTCTTCTCCTACTTATAGGGGTAAGTATGTCGATCCAAAAAGTTTAAATACATCTGATCGAGCGGCAGTAAGTTATAACTTGGATCTTAGTTTTCAAAGAGCTAAATCAATTTTTACATATATTTTCAACACAGATAAAATGAAGTATCAGTACCAGAAACGACTACTTCCGATTGTTAAAGTTACTGGGCGAAGTTTTCTCGCTGCAGAAATTAAGGGACGAGGTATCGCATCAGGAATGAGTCAGAGAGAATATTGTAAAAAATTTAATTGTAAAAAGGCCCAGAGGGTTATTATAAAATTTAATATGGAAGACAAATAAGATGGTAATAAGGAGTTTAGAATGGGAGCCGGTCTAGAAGATACATCAACGCTGCAGATATTAGCGTTTAGGATTGTTCAGGGGTTTACAACATTTGCGACAGATTATTTAATGCCAATGATGTTATTAATATTTTTCGTAGCAATTGTTGCTAGATTTTTGATATATTTTACAATCAAAAGGGAAGATTGGTTTGCTAGAGAGTTTGAAAAGAGAGTAAGGCGTTTTATGGACTCTGAAGAGTGTACTAAAACGGTTTCATTTTTTGTTACCACCAAAATGCTTTTAGAGAGAACTTTCTATGAGCTTTTTGAGTATAGAGCAATAATGAAACGTAGAAAACCAGATCAGGTTTGGGCGGTAAGCGATAGGATCTTTTTAATACAGCATGGGGTTGCAATTTTAGTAAAGGATTCCATAAAGCAGATAAAGTTTTTGCGATATGGACATCAGCCACCGAAACTACTTGAAATATCAAAAAATGTTTTTCAAAATAACCCCTCTTTTAAAAAAGTATTTGGGATATTACCTATTGGACCTTTAAATGATGTAATAAATATTTTACCAGGACTCTTTATAATTGGCGGTATTTTTGGAACATTTTTAGGGATTATGCGTGCATTGCCAGAGTTAGGAGGGATGAATTTAGATGATATTGAAGGTACGAAGCAAATAATGGATAGTTTTTTAATTAAAATTTCTTTTTCAATGAGTACGTCAATTATTGGGATTGTACTATCGGTTTTGACAACAATTTGGAACACAATATTTCCCCCAGAAAAAGTATTCGTCGATATTATTGAGAGATTTGAAAACTGTTTAGATATTTTATGGAATAGAAGTCAAAATAATGAATTACCTGAAAATATTCCTGATTTTGATGAAAACAGAGATCCTCTAGATGCTCTCGCAGAAGAGGCAGTAAGAAATCAACTATCAAAAGATAAAAAAGAGAAATTTGTCTATGATGGTAGAGAGAATTTTAATAAAGATGTAGTAGATGAGGAGACAGATATTGACGATGATATAATTGACGAGGAGATTCCCGACGTCAGTACTATTGAGGAGCCAGATGATTTAGATGGAGATATTGATAAAAAAGCATCGTAGAATGCAAGCTATAAACTAGGCAACGCGAAATGCCAGATTTTAGAATTGAAATCTATTCACGAAATAGCACGAGGGTCGAGAACCTTAGCACGGATACCTTTACCGTTGGTCGGTCAAAAAAATCGGAAGTTGTTTTAGATTTTGAAGGTATTAGCAGAAAGCATCTGACAGTAGAGTACAGAGACCCACAAATATTTATTCTGGATAATGGTTCAGCAAATGGAACTTTTGTTGGGAAGAAAAAAATTAATTCTAAAGGTGAAGTCGAATATACTCAAGGTGACAAGATATTTATTGGTAATAGTAAAGAGTATATTGAGATTAATATAGATCAAAAAGTTGATCTGAAAATAGTAGTTGATCGCAGTGACGAGTCAAAAGTTATTCCTCCAGAGACGCCGAAAAAACAGGTTAATTATGATGAGATTTTAGAAAAGCTTAAAGATGAAGCTAAGCAAGAGGTAGAGAAGTACAGGCAGCAAGCAGAAGATGAAATTGCAGAGTTTAAATTTAATGCAAAAGAAGAGGCACGTAATGAAATTACGGAGATGAAAAGCAAGGCTGATTTAGAGATTGCTTCAAAAAAAGACAAATTAAAAAATGAAATTGATAAATTAGAAGAGGAAATTGATCAATTACATGAGGAAAAAAGAGAGTCTCGAAAAACAACTGAAGATATAAAAAAAGAGCAAGTAAAACAAAAAAACCTAAAAGAAGATATGGAGATAGAAGTTGAAAGTATTCGTAGTAAAAAAGAAGAAGTAGAGCAAGAATTAAACATACTTCAATCAGACTTTGCAAAACTAAAAGATAATTATCAAAAAGAATCAAGAGAAACAAAAGATAAAATTGACCAAGTAAAAAAAGAACTTCTTGAAAAGGAAGCAGAGTTTAAAGTTTCCAAAATGAATGCAAGCGTTGAGATTCAAGAGTCAGAATCTAAAAAAATTATCGCCAAGCGTGAGTTAAAATTAGCTGAGTTGAAACTAGAAGAGATAAATACAAAATTATTGGAAATAAAAACTCAAATAAGTGAAAAAGATGGAGAGTTAGAGAAAGTTAAGGAAAATATTTTAGATAAAATGACAGCATTAGATGAAGTTAAAATTGAGTATGATAAATCAAAAGAGAGTAGTGAAAATAGGGTTAAAGATTTAAAGTCTGATATTGAAACAATAAAAGTTGAAATAGATAGTTTTGAGATTAAAAGAGATGAACTGAAAAATTTCAATGATGACTTGGAAAAGAAGAAAGCGGCACTGGAAAAAGATGTAGCTGATTTAAATGGTCAAATAAATAAGGTTGAAAAGGTAAATAAAGAAAAAATAGATCTACTTCAAACGGAGACACAGGCAAAAGAAGCAGAGATTAAGTTAAGACTGATGGAGCTAAGGGTAGATGTAGAGAAACTAGCTGCAGAAAAAAAGAAATTAGACCTTGAAATAACGACTTTAAACAGAAAAAAATGACTACCTAATTCTATAAATTTCAAATAGTTAAATAAATCATAAATTATCCGAATAGATAAATAACTAAATTTATTAAAAGGAGATAGTTTGGGCACCCTAAAGGTGACTATTAATACTGGTGGTACAAAAAAACTTTTTGAGTTTGATAAGTCAAAAATAATCATAGGTAGATCCCAGAATGCTGATATAAGCCATCAGTTTAATGGTTCAAGTCGAATGCATTGTAAGATTACAGTTGATGATAATAAAGTATATATTACTGATTTATCATCAAATGGATCATTTATTGATGATGCTAAATTATTAAACAAAATTAAAACAGAATATTCAAAAGGAAATATTTTAAAGCTTGGCCTTTCAAATGATGAAATTATAATTGAGCATCCTGTTTTGGACGATATTCCAGAATTTGATGAAACAATACAGTTGGAAGATATTGATAAAAATGGATTTCAAGACTCAGAAAAGATATTAGATAAATCTATTGAAAAGAAGTTAACTGATGAAAATATTGAGGTTGAAGAAAAACTGGTATTTGGAGTTAGCGAGGAAGTTGAATTAGATGGGAAAAGTGACATAAACCTACCAAAACTTGTTCAAGAAGACAAAGTAATGCTTAAAACTTCACAAGTAAGTCTCACCTTGAAAGAAAATGAATTTCAGCCACCACAAATAGAAGATATGATTGATGAGCCAAGCGAAGAGTCCTTTAGTGTCGATGATATTATAAAAGATGAAGACAATAAAAAACAAGAGGCATTAGAGGAAATAAAAAAAGAAAAAGAAAAAGAAAAAGAAAAAGAAAAAGAAAAAGAAAAAGAAAAAGAAAAAGAAACAACATAAAACATAAGGTTCATTGTGGATGATTGTATTGAGCTTCTTATTACAGAACAAGATCTAGAAAACCACAAAAGACTTGATCAATATTTATCTAAAAATATTTCAAACTATAGCAGAACATTTATTAAAAACCTTTTTTTAGCAGGTAATATTGAAACAACAGATTCTAAAAAATTAGAATTAAAAAAAATGCCCCCATTAGGAACTAAAATAATCATTTCAATACCACCACCAGTACCAACTGATACTATTGCTCAAAACCTTCCACTTGACATTCTATTTGAAGATGAACACTTAATCATTGTAAATAAAGCAGCAGGAATGGTTACTCATCCTGCTCCTGGAAATTACAGCGGTACTCTTGTTAATGCTATTTTATACCACTGTCCAGATTTGAAAGGCATCGGCAATGAACTGCGTCCAGGTATTGTTCATCGTCTAGATAAAGGAACCAGTGGTGTAATGGTTGTTGCTAAAACTCAACAGTGTCATGAAAAACTTGTTATGCTATTTTCAAAACATGATATTAATCGAATTTATCATGCAATAAGTTTTAAATATCCAATTAAAAAGGTGGGATCAATTACGACTCTGATTGGACGTCATAAAACAAATAGAAAAAAAATGGATATTACGACTAAAAATGGAAAAAGTGCAACCACACACTATAAAACAGTTAAAAGTTATGATAAGTTTTCGCTTATTCAACTTAAACTAGAAACAGGCCGCACTCATCAAATTAGAGTACATTTAAGTCGAGTATTAAATACTCCTATTTTATGTGATGAAACATATGGAAACCCCAATCAACAAATTAAACATTTTTCAGGTAAAATAAAAACTCTTTTGCAAAATTATAAATATCCTCTTCTACATGCATCAACCCTCGGATTTATTCACCCTATCACAAATAAAAGCATTGAATTTAACACAGATCTTCCTGATATTTTCACCCAAATTTTAAAACTTTCAGATAATAATAGTAACAGAAAAAAAGAGATATTTACTTTTATGTATCTTGGGAGCATCAGCCCTACTGCCGGTGTAGATCTGTTGATCCATGCTTTTGGAAAAGCTGATCTGAAAGATGCCAGGCTGATCATAGCCGGTGGTGGTTCAGACAAAGAAAAGTGTATGGCAATAGCTCAAAGTTATCATGATAAAGAGATAGAGTT
>DAOVTR010000254.1 GCA_030633015.1 Bdellovibrionales bacterium | reverse complement strand
TATAAGCATATTGACAAAAAAAATAATATTCCCATGGCAATTCTCCATATATTTTGAGAATTTTTGGAAATCATTTAGAGTTCCTTTTTTCCAAACTTTCAACATGCTTATCCTCTGTCAATAGCTTCATTTGTCCAATTGCCATATTATTCAACAGTTCTAATCTTTTTGCTTGTGGGAGAGATTGATCTATAAAATGAGCATTTAAGCTTTCTAGATTTGCAAGACAAACAAGCTGAGATACATTTGCGTAGTCTCTTACATTTCCTTGTAGCTTAGGATTTGTCTCTCTCCATTGCTTAGAAGTCTTGCCAAATAATGCCATATTTAAAATATCAGCTTCAGAAGCATATACAGCACTAATTTGTTGCTTCGAAATTTCTGGAGGAATTAAGTTTTCTCTAATTGCATCGGTATGAATACGATAGTTAATTTTTGTTAAATTTCTACGGATATCCCAGCCGAGCTGTTTTTGCTCTTCATCTTTTAACCTTTGAAACTCTTTAATTAAATAAATTTTAAATTTAGGAGATACCCAAGAAGCAAATTCAAAAGCAATATCTTTGTGAGCATAAGTACCACCGTAGCGACCGGCCTTTGCTACAATACCAATTGAATTTGTTTTCTTTACCCATTGTTTAACTGAAAGAACAAAACGATTTAACCCTGCCTGATTTTTAATTCCATCGAATTCGGGGTAATTAAAATTAGAGTTGTATATCTCCTCCCAAATACCTAAAAATTCAATCGTATTTTTATTTCTCAGCCACTTTTCAATAAGCGATTGGCCATTTTCAACATCACGCACTATATCTGTCAGAGAAATATAATCTTGCTCATTTGCTGCAATAATAGTGATTTGACTTCCCTGTACATTAATTTTCTTATTCTGTTTTCGCATAGTTATTCCAGTTTAATATGGAATTCTAGCATTATAGATACTACAATAAAATAAAAGCGACTTGTAAAAATGATTTTTTTCAGAAATGAAACAAAAGATATTAATAGATTATTAAATTTGGTGCACCTTAGCGGTCAATTATCGAACTATCAATAACAACTCTTACATGCATCTATATTTATCGTATGACAATCAGGACATCCAAACCATACATTTTCAGCAAGATCCTTGTTATAAGTTCCCATTCCATATAATTTTAATTTTCCATTTGGATGTAGTGAGTAAATTTTTGCTCTTGTAAAACGATTTCTATCTGTTCCATAATTAACTAGTGCAAATTCCATAATGCCGTCTTCGTTTAGATCGGTTTGGTAAACACCTTTTCTAATTTTTGCAAAACCTGTTATAAAATAAAAAGGATCTCCTTTTTTTTCAAGCTTCATTTTTTTTATTATCTTTTTTTTATTTTTTATTATTAATTCATTATAACCAATCTCATCAGCACCATCGGCACTAGAATTAAGAATTGTTGATTTTAAATGTATTACATAAGACCCTATTTTTAACTTCTTTCTCAAGCATAATTCATCATCATTTGCATCAAATGTTTTTTTATCATTTATTTTGTCATTTTCTGTGCAATATACCCAACGACTCGCCTCAGTTATTACGAGATCATCGTCTAAGGCCCCTTCAGTTTTACTTGTAACGGTCTTCAAATCTGAACAACTAACTATTAATACAAATATAAAGAAAAAAGAAATGTTATTTATTCTCATTATAAACCTTCAATACTTTTTCTAAATATTTTTGACCATCTTCATTCCAACCATAATAAAACTTAACTCCTGCATATAATCGTTTCTTGTTTGTTTTTGATTTTCTATCAGGTGATGTGTTTATTTTAAAGATTAACCAACGTGTTCCTGCAGCAATGTTTGAATTCGCCGATTGTGCTTCCTTCTGGTTTATATCAACCTGATTCTTTGAGACTTGAATATAACCATCTTTTTTAGGTTTACCAGAAAGCCATTTCATTGTGCTTTTCGTAACTTGCATCAAACCAGTTGCGGAGCTTCCTGGAATCTTAGTAATAACTTTTTCCCTAAAACTTGATTCAACAGTAATGATAGATTTAATAATCATCGGGTCGATATTAAAATTTATTTCATTTTTATTCTTCCAATAATCAAGCCAAAATTGAATCATCTCGTCATATTGCCCAAAATCTTTTTGGCCTTGTATTTTTTTTAATTTAGAATATTTCTTTTTCTTATTTACAAATAAATACTCTAAATTCGAAGCAAAAAGAATATTTGATTTATGCTTAGGATTAGTTCGACAGTGCTCTTCAACAACATGTCTTTTTCCATTAGTACTTATACGAAAATGCTTTTTAACATGATGGCTTCCGGGCTTACATATCATTTGTAACTTCTCCAATATTATTCCAAGGAATAATCTGAAAGCTTCCAAGATTAATAACTTTTTTGCCACCGTAAATGCATTTTGCCTTCTCTCTTCCCTGAAGTTTATTTAACCATTTTAAATTTTTTAAAAAATCTTTTTGAAATGTCTCTCCTGATTTTATTTCTATCAAATCTAGATACATTCCTTCATCAATAACCAAATCAACTTCATGCCCGTGTTGATCACGCCAATAGTATAGGGGAGCCTCTTGTCCTTGGTTTAAATATTGTTTCATGTATTCAGCAATAACCCAGTTTTCAAGTATTAAACCTTTAAGTGGGTGGACTTGTAATTGCTCAACATTCTTTATTCTTAATAAATAGCACAATAGGCCTGTATCATAAAAATAAATTTTGGGGGCCTTTATGACTCTCTTATTGAAATTTTTAAAGTGCGGTTGCAAAGAGAAGCAAATATAAGTCATCTCTAGAGCCGAAACCCATCTCTTGACTGTTGGTTGTGCAACACCAGCATCTCCGCCAAGAGAGTTATAACTTACGACCTGTCCAACTCGTCCAGCAAGCAATCTTATGAAATTATTAAATGTTCTTAGATCTGTTATATTTAAAGAATTTCTAATATCTTTTTCAACATAAGTTTGAAAATAATCTCCAAGCCACTCCGTAGGATCTAATTGTTCATCATAAATTCGTGGATAAGATCCAAAAAAAAGAGCTTCATTCATATCTTTCTTTTGATATTTAATAGGTATTTCATTTCTCTGAAATGGAAGAACTTCCAATATTTTAGTTCTTCCTGCAAGAGTTTGAGATATATTTAAAGATAATTTTAAATTGTTAGAACCTGTTAAAATAAATTTACGATTATCTTTTTTATCATCTAAAATTTCTTGTAAATAAGAAAAAAGATCTGGAACCCTCTGAACCTCATCAAAGATTACGCTTTTCTTTATACCAGATAAAAAACCACGTGGATCTTCTTCAAATAGATTTCTTACATCAGGAGACTCAAACGAAAAATACTCAAACTTATTAAATAACTTTTTACTTAAAGTTGTTTTTCCTGATTGCCTTGGGCCCACAAGAGTTAAGCACTTGTATTTTTTTGATACTTCTAAAATATATTTTTCAAGATTTCTTTTGTACATCCTAACTATCTTAGCACCGAAATTGTTAATTTAACATCTAAAATTGAATCAACAAGAATTTTTGAACCAGACTCTAAACAACAAAGTAGTTGAAACTACATTACACCGCCCTTTTGAGGTTTTAGCATCTGTACATGATTCTAAGGAGTTAGCAAAAAAAAACACCTCAAAAGAGATGCCGGTTTTATAAACAATCTTTGGTGCACCTTAGAGGTCAATTATCGAACCAGTGTGATGGAAATGGTTGAGCAAGGTACTGATTTCACATTGTAATG
>DAOVTR010000030.1 GCA_030633015.1 Bdellovibrionales bacterium | reverse complement strand
ATGAGACAGGGAATTAATGGCGGTGATCCAGCACTACTTGAACCATTTATGAAAGTAGAAGTGGAATCTCCAGATGAATATCAAGGTTCGGTTATAGGTGATCTTTCTTCAAGGAGAGGTGTTATACAAGGATCAGAAACTACGGATACTGGAGATGCTATTATTAATGCTTTTGTACCATTGTCAGAGATGTTTGGATATTCAACAGACCTAAGATCAATGAGTGCTGGTAAAGCTTCATATACAATGGAATTTGATCATTATGAAGAGTGTCCTAGAAATGTTGCAGAAAAAGTAATGACTGCAAGGAAAGAAAAGCTTTCAACAGATTAATTTATGATAGAGACATCTCAATTTCAAACTTTAGTAGCATTAGCAAAATTTAAGAGTTTTTCTCGTGCTGCTGAAGAGTTGGGAGTAACTCAATCAGCTATAAGTCAAAGTATTAGAAATCTTGAAAAAAAAGTAGGTATAAAGCTTTTTAAACGGGCAGGTAAACAAATCCATCTTACGGTTGAAGGACAAAAACTACATCAGTTAGCAGTAGAGTTTCTTGATAAATTAGAAAAAACTTTAGATGAGATCACTTATGATAAAAATTCCATGTCAGGAAAAGTGCGTATAGGTGCATTAACTGGAATAGGTAAGTCATGGCTTGCATCAGAACTTTTAAATTTTACTGTTGATAATCCAAATTTAATTGTAAATATAACTCTTGGATTTGAAGAAGATCTTATTCGAGATTTTGAAAATTTAAAATTAGATATGATAATTCTCCCAGAAGAATTTTTACCATCGTCAGGTGAAAGAGTTTTATTAGGAGAAGAAAATTCAACATTAGTTTTTCCTAAGTCAGATAAATTTTTAATTAATAAAAATATTACTTTAGAAGAGCTTGTAGAATATCCTACTGTAGTATTTGATTTTCATGATCCTCTCTATTTTAAATGGTGTAAGCAATATTTTGGAAAAGTTCCAAAAGAAATAAATGTAAAATACTCAATTAATTCTCACGGGAATATGCTTCAAGCTGTAATAAATGAACTTGGAGTTGCAATTATTCCTACTCATGTTTTAAGACGATCTGTATATAAAGATAAAGTGAATACTCTTGGGGAGTCAGCAGCACTCCCGTTGGGAAGATTTTATTTAGTTTATCATAAAGACAGTGAAGAGCTTTTTAGGATCTCAGAAACCATAAAACATTTGACTTCATGTGATAATCCACTGTCAGCGGTATAAGAATATTTTTATCTCTTGCAAGCGGAAAAAACTGCCTAAATAATTTAACTGGAAATTGATTGATATATGTGAGAGCATAAGTTGAGGGCCGATCTATAAGGAGGCTTCAAATGGTTGATTTGCATACAATTTTGGCGGATCATCGATCGAAAAAAAATCATAGGCGTGTTGAATCTGATGTAGATAGCAGACTTAATACGGCAAGTTCATCAGATATCCCTGATCTCTTTTTTGATCAAATTTTGGTTCAGTATAAACTTAGTCGAGTAGAGATAATGGTTTTGATGTATCTGTATCGTCAGGTCTGGTGTCGAACAAATTTGTACAAAATTTATGGGATTTCTCAACTTTTATCTCACACTGAAATGGCAAAATCTTTAAATGCTTCTTTGGATGATGTTTATCATGCACTTCGAAAGTTAGAGGAGTATGGGTTTATTAATACTGTCCGTTCAGGCCAGTACTTTGTACGAAAATATTTTACCAAAGAGCTAGATGAATTTTTTATACAAACATATGATGATTTTGAAATTTAAAATATACTAATTTTTTTTATAACATCTTATAGGAATTTTATGCCTTATTGAGGTATAAAATCGATATTAGGCTAAAATATAAACTGGTATATTATGTGATATAAGAAGGTGTTAATGGCCGATGGCCCTAAAGTAGATCATATTGTTTATGTCGGTAGCGACGATAATTATTTCAGTGAAATAAAAAAAAGATATCTTGATACTTACAGTCAAAAAAATTTCGAATTTCTTATTATTTCAGATCAAAATGATTATTCAAAAATTTTTGTTCAAATGTTAGGGATTGAAAATTTAACGATTGGATATTTAGATTTTTCATTAATGCCAGATCAAGTAACTAGACTTGCAAGACTTTTAAAAAGAGAATCTTCTTTTAATTCAACAGTCTTTGTTGGACTTGTTGATAAAGAAAAACAGCTTATTCAGGCCAATGCAATAGGTATCTCTTTTTCACATGTAAAATGTGGAGAAATGAGTGATGTTGTTTATGATCCTTGCTATATTGCTTACGCTAAAAGTGTAAAAAAACCAACTTATGCAAATGCTAAGTTTGCTCGAGAAGCTGAAATGTTTGAACATTTTCGAGTTAGTTATATTACTCCTGAATATATTCATGTTGAAGGTAATATGAAATTGAACAAAGGAGAGGTAATTGAGGTTACAAGCAAAATTCCTCAAAAGATTCTACCTTCAATAAAATATATAGTTAGAAATAGTTATACCACTGATTTATATTATGATTATCGTTACTCTTATGACCTCGATTATGTCTATGTTGATAAGCCTGAATTAGAAGAAATTGATGGAGATCCTAAAGTAACTGAAATGGTAAATAAAGAAAAGGTAGATGAGTATAATCAAAACTTAAAACATACGAAAAAAAAATTAATAACTTGGGTTGCAGATAATATTGGTGGGTCGCTTCCTAAAAAAACAAAAATAATGTTAATAGATCAGCAGATGTTATTTTTTGACGAGAATGCTAAACCATTTGAAACTTATCCTTATAATATAAGATGTCAAACGGAACTCGAAGATTTAGAGATTTTAGATGTAGTTAAGCCTCATTTAATTGGGTTTCAATACTTTGAAGAAGAAATTGAAGATGACGATGACGATGATGATGATGAAACAGTTGCAACAGTTAAACCTAAAAAAGAAGAAAAAGATATAACTAAAAAAAATTCAATTGAGCAACTGACTTTACTAGTTAAAAAGATTAAGACAATGGAAAGTTATAATCCATTTATCTTAGTTTTTAATACAACAAAGTTTTCATCTCAATCTTTGCAAGATAGTTTTCAATATAAGATGATTTTAGCGCACGCATCTCCAATGGAACTGTCTCAAATTGTAGATTTTGCTCATCTATATGAAAGTAGACAAGAAAAAAAATTAGAAAAAGCAATACAGACTAAAGTTCTACAATTAAGAAAACAAGACCCTAAAAAATATGGAAGACTTACTAACAGTGATTTTGCTGAAAAAAAATATTACCCCAAAAGAACACTTCCTATAAGTCATGCGAAGTGTTCATACGATATTATTTTACAGAGTATGACAGAGTCAGAATGTACTTTTTTGGCTGAAGAAGAGTTTATAGGTGTTCAGTTTAGTCTGAAATTTCCAGTTAACTTGAAAATGTCTTTGGTTCAAGATGATGGTAAGTTATTTGTTTCCCAATCTAAAAAGAATTTATATCACGCTCTTTTCCACTCGATTGGAGAGGATGAAAAGAAAAAGATCCGACAGTTTGTAAACGAGATCTTTTTTACAGATTTAAATAATAAGAGGACAAAAGAAAAAGAAGAGCATGAAAAACGTAATAAAGAGGCCAAGGAAAAGAAAGGAAATGAAAACGAAAATAATGATAGTCTTGAAGAAGAGGATAAATCAGAGGTAGTAGATTCTACTAAAACAGATTAGACGATTCCAGCAAACCCCATAAACGCAAGAGATAAAAGACCTGCAACAATTAATGAAATTGGAATGCCTTTCATGCCTTTTGGTATATTCATCAGTTCAAGTTGTTCTCTTAATCCTGCAAATAATACAAGTGCAAGGGTAAATCCTAATGCATGTGAAATTGCAAATACAACACCCTCAACAAGTGTAAACTCTTTTTGAATTACCAGTATAGCTACACCTAAAACTGCGCAATTCGTTGTAATAAGTGGAAGAAAGATTCCGAGTGCCTGATAGAGTGGAGGTGCTACTTTTTTTAGTATAATTTCAACTAATTGAACTAGAGACGCTATAACTAAAATAAAAATAACAGTTTGTAAAAATTGTAATCCAAAAGGTATTAATACATACGAGTTTAAAAGATAAGTTACTATTGTTGCAAGGGTCATAACAAAAATAACTGCTCCCCCCATGCCTAGCGCAGTAGATATTTTTTTTGAAACACCAAGGAATGGACATATTCCCAAAAATTGAGAAAGAACAATGTTGTTAACAAAAATTGCACCTATTACTATAAAAAAATATTCCATTATTTACGCCTTTTTAAATTTGTTAATAGCTGCAATAAGATAACCAAGAGCAATGAATGCCCCTGGTGGCATTACAAAAAGCAAAATGGTATTTGCATCTTCAGAAACAAATGAGTAATTAAATATTGATCCACTTCCAAGAATTTCTCTAGTTCCTCCAAGAAGTGTTAATGCTAAGGTAAACCCAAGTCCCATTCCGAACCCATCTATTATTGATGAAAAGATTGTATTTTTGGATGCAAAAGCTTCGGCCCTACCTAAAATAATACAGTTCACAACAATAAGAGGTATAAAAAGTCCAAGTTGTTCATGCAGGGGTTGTAAGAATGCCGCCATGGACAAATCGACAACTGTTACAAAAGAAGCAATTACAACTATGAATGCTGGAATTCTAACTTTATCAGGAATAATTGATTTTATAAGGGAGACGACCAAATTTGATAAGGTTAATACGAATAGGGTTGCTAGTCCCATTCCAAGTCCATTAATTGCTGACGTTGTTACTCCTAGTACTGGACACATTCCTAAAAGCATTACAAAAACTGGATTATCTTTAAACAATCCTTTTGTTAAATTTTGCCATTGATTCATAATTTTTCTTCCATTGATTTGTCGTTTCTATATGTTTTATATGCTCGGTCTACAGCATCACAAAAAGCTCTTGAACTAATTGTTGCTGCTGTAATTGCATCTATTTCCCCACCATCTTTTGTAACCATTAGTTTACTTTTATTAGGAAATTTATTCTCAAATTGAGATTTAAATTTATCGGCCATAATTTTAGTTCCAAGTCCTGGTGTTTCTTTTTGATCAATAACTGAAATTTTATTAATTGAACCATCGGCCTTTAGGCCAACCATTAGCCAGATTTCTCCAGAAAATCCTTTTTTAGTATATGTTTTTATGGCAACTGAAGTAAGTTTTCCATCTGTTTTAGCAGGATAACACTCAAGATCAACTCCTGACTCATCTTTTAAAATGTACATTTCTTCAGCAGGCTTATTGTCATACCCTTTTAAAACAACTTCTGTAATGGCCTTTAATTTCTTTTGTTTTTTTGCCTCTTCAATTGGTCCCTTTGTAATATCATAGATAAAAGAAAGTGTACCAGCAGAGATTAGCGCAATCGTCGTTAAAATAACCACCATGTTTATAAAATTTGATTCTAACTTTTTTTTGGCCATTTTATTTAACTCCAAACCGTTTTGGTTTTATATAAATATTTATAATCGGTGCCACTGCATTCATTATTAAAATAGCAAAAGAGACACCTTCAGGATAGGCTCCAAACATTCTTATTACTATAGTTAAAAGTCCACAACCAATTCCAAAGAGAATCATGCCAGATTTTGTCATGGGCGTTGAGACCATATCAGTGGCCATATAAACTGCACCCAATATTAACCCTCCTGAAATCATATGAAATAAAGGGTTGGCAAATTGTTGGTCATTAAAAAGATAAAGAATGCCACTCACAGCAAAAACGGTTCCGATAAAACTAACAGGGATATGCCATGTAATAATTTTTTTATATAACATATATAGGCCACCAATAATTAGGGCCAGAGCTGATACTTCCCCAAGAGATCCATTTACCTGTCCTAAAAACATTTCAGAATAACTTGGTATTTCTTTTAAAAGCTCAGTTATTGGAGTTCCGGCCTTTAGACCATCTTTCATAATGCCTAATGCAGTTGCACCTGTTTCAGCATCAGCAAAAGAAAAATTTAAAAAATTAGGCTTAGGCCAACTGGTCATTTGAGCAGGGAAAGATATAAGAAGAAATACTCTTCCAACTAAAGCTGGATTAAATGGATTATTTCCAAGACCACCAAAGGACATTTTGCCGATACCAATTGCAGCTAAACTTCCAACAATTATCATCCAACATGGTAGGTTACTTGGAAGATTAAATGCAAGCAAGATACCTGTAACAAGTGCAGAACCATCATTTATGGTAACAGCAGTTTTCATAAGATATTTTTGAATGATAGCTTCAATAACGAGGCATGATATTACAGCAACGACGGTAACTTTAATTGCTCCAAATCCAAAATACAAAAATGAGATAATCATTGCTGGAATCATAGCAATAACAACTCCATACATTATTTTTGTAATTGTTTGGTCGTTTTTTACGTGAGGTGATGGGGATAATGTTAAAAGTTGATTACTCAATGTTATTTCCTCGCTCTAATTATTTTACTAACTTCAGATTTTCCTACTCTTATGTAGTCTAAGAGTGGAATATTTGATGGGCACGTGTAACTACATGATCCACACTCAATACAATCCATGATTTTTTGTCCTTCAAGATCATCCCACATATATTTTCTTCCTAGTCGAGATAAGAGATACGGCTCTAGGTTTAAAGGGCAAACTCCAACACATTTTGCACATCGAATGCAAGGAGACTCTTTTTTTCGATGGGATTCTGTTTCTTTCATTATAAGTACGCCAGAAGTTCCTTTCGTAACAGGGACTTCAATAGTAGAAACTGCTTTACCCATCATGGGACCGCCGTTTATTACTTTTCCAGTATCTTCAGGAAGTCCTCCAGCAAGTTCTATTAGGTGAGAGATGGGGGTACCAACTCTTGCTTTAAAATTCTTAGGTGATGAAAGTGATTTTCCTGTTACTGTAACAACCCTTTCGATCAAGGGTTTGTTTTTAAAAATTGCTTCATAGATTGCAAAGATAGTCCCAACATTTAATACGACAGCACCAACTTCAATGGGTAGGGCCCCAGGAGGAACTTGCTTATTTAAAGCTGCATCAAGAAGTTGTTTTTCTCCACCTTGTGGATATTGTACTTTTAGAGGAGTAATTTCTATTCCAGTGTAATTTGAAGCAACTTTTTTAAGATGATCTATTGCATCTGGTTTATTATTTTCTATTCCTATAATTGTTTTTGAACAATTAACAACTTTCATAAGTCTAGTTAGAGTAATCATAATTTCATCTGCTTTTTCAAGCATAATGCGGTGATCAGCGGTAAGATAAGGTTCACACTCAACACCGTTAATAACTAGAACATCTACTTTTTTTCCGGGAGGAACCATTAGTTTTACATGAGTTGGAAATGTTGCGCCACCAAGACCAACTATTCCTGACTTTTTAACGGTTTCAATTATTTCTTCATTTGTTAGATTGGTTTCTTTAATTAGAGTATTTGAATTATCAATGTTTTCTTCCCATTCATCTCCATCAATATCAATTAGAATAGACATTTTACGATAACCTGTAGAATCCATTGCTTCTGCAACTTTTGAAACTTTTCCAGATACAGAAGAGTGGATATTGGCAGAGATAAATCCAGATGTTTCAGCAATGATGCTTCCTACTTTTACCATATCACCTTTTTTAACCAAGGCCTTTGCAGGAGCACCTAGGTGTTGAGATATTGGTATGGAAACAGAAGTAGGTAGTGTTGCAATTTCAATAGGAGAAGTTGCTGAAAGTTTATTTTCTTGTGGATGAACTCCACCTCTACTAAACGTTTTAAGATTCATAACTATACGGCCACCGGTTTAGGTTTTTTGGGCTCTGGTTTTTTTCCTTCAACTCTGACGCCTAAAATGGCATTGGTTGGACAGCACCCTACTATTTCAGATCCAAAATTATCAATATCAATATCAGGAGCAATATAGGAAAGAGCATTTTTTATAACAACTTTATCTCCGCTATCATAAATTTTTGCACATTTTGTACAGCCGATACATGCAACTTTACAATTTTTCTTAGAAACAGCCCCTTTTTCTTCATTCATACAGGCAACATAAACTCTTTTGCCTGACGGACCTTTTGGTCGAAGTTCATAGAGTATACGTGGACAAATTTCGACACAAGCATTACAGGCCACGCACTTATCTTCATCCACAACTGGTAGTCCGGTTTTTTCATCCATATGGAGAGCATCAAAATTGCAAACGTCTACGCAATCTCCTAAACCTAGGCATCCATGAGGGCATCCTCCTGCTCCGGCATACATGGTATGTGCAGATAGACAACTAGAAGCTCCTTCATAATTAACTTTTGTAGGAGAGTTTTCGTATGAGCCATTGCATCTTAAAACTGCAATTTTAGGTTCAGTTGCAATTACTTCCATTCCTAAAATAGAAGCTACTTTTGCCATGGTCTCATTGCCACCTACGGGACAATTTAGAGTTGACAGGTCTTGGGCATTTACGGTTGCTTCAGCAAATGGTCGACATCCCGGAAAGCCACATCCACCGCAGTTTGCAGCAGGAAGAGCTTCTTCAACTTCATCAATTTTAGGGTTTTCTTCTACTTTAAACTTCTTAGATGCAACATAGAGTATGCTTGCTGCAATTACACCTATTCCGCCTAAAGAAGAAAGAGAATAAATCATCAAATTACTCATAATAAATTCTTTTCTCAGGGTTTACATTAAATTTTAGTGAAAAACTTAAACGTATTTTGCCAAAGAAAATGTTAAAAATCAAAGGGTTTCATTGAAGGATTAAGAGTTTTTTTAAGGCGATGGGTCATTAATTTATATATTAAAATTATAGTTCACGTAAAGAGAACGAAAAGGTTTTAAGGAGGTGATTTCTAAGAAGATACAACGATATATAATAGGGTATCAGGGCACCTAGAGATAAAAGTCCACTTAAGCCTTCGTTTTGGGTAATTAAAATAGATAATGTTAACGTAGCTAGAACTATAATGAACGGTAAAATGTAACCTAAGAAAAGTGCCCAAAAACCAGTCTTTGTTGTAATAATTATTTTTACTTGCTGTCCTTTTTTAATATTAGGGTACTGATTATTTTCTTTGTGAACCGCAATTATTTTTTCTTGGGTATCAAGTGTGCCACAAGCACCTCGAGCGTGACAACCTGAACAGGCTGATTCGGAAATAATTTGAACTGATATGGAGTTGCTAGTAACTTCTTTGACATATCCAGAATGTTCTATAAGAGAGTCTTCCATTTATATTTTTCCTTCATTAATTTTTTCTGGACCCAAAAAAGTAATAATTATAATTAAAGTTTGGATTGTGAAAAAGGAAAATAAAAAAATTGCTCCTCCCTCGCTAAATCCATATGAATGAAGTCCAGAAGCGAGAATATAATTAACACCAAACCATGCCATCATAACACTCATAAAAGCTGCTGCAGTTAGAGGGAAAAATCTTTTAGGAGTAATCCATGACGTAGATTTTCCATGTAAAATTGCTATGTATATAAAGAGTACAATTAAAGACCATGTCTCTTTTGGATCCCAACCCCAAAAGCGTCCCCAGGAGTAATCTGCCCAAACACCTCCTAAAATTATTCCCGCAGCAAGTAGAACAGTTCCATATTTGAGACATGTGTATGTAATATCAGAATAGTTTTTAAGGTCATCTTTGTTTATGGAAAAAAATCTTTTGGTAATAAGAACATAATTAGCCAATACCCAGCTGAGAGCTAGGGCCCCATAAGATAAAATAATAGTAGTAACGTGGGTGCTTAACCAAAAATTATCTCTTAGTACTGGAACTAAAGGTCCAATTGAACTAGAAAACATTCCATGAGCAAAAGTAATCATAAAAAGGGTCATAAGATTAAAAGCGAGGCCTACT
>DAOVTR010000107.1 GCA_030633015.1 Bdellovibrionales bacterium | reverse complement strand
GTGCAGACGCATCGAGTGGAGAATTTGTTGGAAAGTATAAGATGATTAAGGCCCTGGAGTCACTTAAAAGATCTTATCCGGCCATGGCCGAAGCTACGTCAGAAGATCAGCGTCAGTATGGTAGGCAAAATATGTCAGTTATGAATATTTCAGGCAAGATAAATTTTTCAGAACTAATGTCTACCCATCCCTTACTCGATAAGAGAATTAAAGCACTTCAAGAAGGCTAAAAATAGAATGTTTAAAATTGATTTTAAGGTTAAATATTTAAATTATCTGCTTATTGTGGTTATGTTTTTTTTACCTCTTAAAATTTTGGCAGTAGAGTATTCAGTTGGTGTTAGTTATGATTTTGGTTTTATAATGTCTAGTAGTGACGTTGATAACGGAGGTGTAGCCAGCAATCCAACCTTTATTGCTGGTATTAATTTAAAAAGTTGGTCTTTTGAACTTATTTTGAAATATTTAGTTTTTAAAAACGAGTTTTTAGAGCAAACTGGACCAGTTGAGTTTCAAGGTCTTTATAAAACAGAAATGACTGATATCTTAATTGGATTAATTGCAAAATATAAAAAAGAAAGATATATTGATTTTTCTCTAGGATATGTTACTCATTTTTTAGAAGCAGAGTACTTATTGGAAGATGTAGGTCCAAGAGAGTCTCTTATTGATGGACAATATTGGGGAGTTGTTTGGGGAATTGCATTAAAAATACCTTTCTTAAGTACTTGGGAAGGTTTTATAGCAGTCAACTCTTATGTGGTTAATGATCCCATCTCTTTTTTTAATATTGAAACTGGTGTAAAATACTATTTTAAATAGTTAAAAGGATAAGCGTTAGTTATGTCACTCAAATGGCTTGCAAGAACGAGAAATTTTGAAATTCTAGGTCCTCTTGGAAGTGAGGAGATTGAGGAGTTAATAAATCAAGGAAAATTGGTTGATGCTGATGAGATCTGTCAAGCAAATGGTTTTTGGTTTTCTCTCGATGAAAAAGTTCTGGTTGAGAGATATTTTTTAAATGAAGAAAAGCAGACCTTCAATCCAGTAACAGAAGCACCGGATATTCTTGTTAATGAAAGTTCTTTTAAACTAACAAGTCCTGGTAAGTCAGAGATTAAGCCTAAAATTGATGAAGAGGAAATACCTGAGGCTGGTAGCGATAATAATAAGTCATTTGATGAAGATACAAATACTATTATTCAAAAAGTCGTTGAGATTGAAAACTATGAGGGAGGACTGGAGTTAGAACTTGAAAGTATTGATCCTAAAAATGAAAAATCTCAAAAAGAAAAATCTAAAGCTGAAGAAGATAAATTAGTCGATATTGCTGATATCTTGGGAGATAGACAAACAAAAACGACTAAAAAGAAGTCTAAAAAGAAACATCGAAAGAAAGCTAAGAAGTGATAAAGTTTTATTTTAAATTAATATTGTTAGTATTGTTGATACTTTTAGGAGTGTTTGGTTTTTATAAATCTCAATCATTGTACGAGAGTGTAAGTTCTTTTTTAAAGCGACCTTTAATTGGAATAGGCAATATTTCATCTTTGATTACCAGTGGAGAAATTAAGGATATATTCATTAGTTCTGCATCAGAAATGGCGGGTTCAAATCATTTGCAATTTGCAACATTAAAACAAACTGAAATCTTTAAAAAAGAAGAGATTAGAAAATATTTTAATATTAAAATAGGTGAAGCATCAGTTCAGATTACATTACCAGTTGTATACACTTATTATCTAGACCTTAAAGGTGAATGGAATTTTAAGTACAGAAAAAAAGATAATTTACTTTTGGTTATGGCACCGCCAATAAAAACGAATCTACCTGCACCTAATATTTCATTAATGAATATTATAAAAAATAATAGTTTTTTTATTGATGAAAAAAAGTTGGAAAGAGAGATAATTAATCAACTTACTGATAATTTAAAAGAAAAAGCTAAAAAAAACATTAGTCTTATTACTGAAATTGGCAAAAAAGAGACAGAGAATTTTATTAGGAATTTTTTTATAAAAGAATTTTCAAATAAATATGAAGACTATGAAACTTTAAAAAATGCGAGATATGAAATTCGTTTTAGTGAGTTGAACGTCCATCCAACTCTATTGCAATAACACCTCTAATTATCTTTTGAAATTATAAAATTCTATATTGTTGCGTTGTGGAATTATTTGATTGGAATGAATTATAGGATCATAATTTACAAGATTTGTAGTAACAGATTGTTGTTGCATAATGGGTTCACTATAGTATGAATAAATACCATCAGAACTATTTGGATAATTATTATAATGATAATTTGCAAAAGATGATGATAGACCGTTTATCTTAAATTGGTTGGCCAATATATTATATGGGTCAGAAGTTTGAGTATTGTTAGAACTTAAATTAAAACTATTATATGGAATTAAAGAAGAAGCAGAGTTGGAAGCAAAGCTATATGGTATTCTCGTCATGTAAGATGACATTAAAGAAGTGTAGTTATTTGTAAGTTTTCCTGAATTATTAGCTTCATTGATAGAGTCTAAAAGTTTATCATATAATTCATATTCTGTAAGATAGTCAGTTGCATCTTTAGTCTTTTCTATTAGGTCATCAATTTTTTTATTAAGCTTTGCAATCTCGTCTTCTTGTTTACATATTATAGTTATGGCGTCTTCTAAATTACTTTCTTCATTTTTAGTTTCTTCAACAATATTTTTTTGGAGTTTATTTTCATGTATGGCAGCAATTTCTCTGTTTATTTCTTGCCAATCATCAGAAATCGCGGGACTTCTATAATTATTGGGTTTATCACTTAGTTCTCCGGCCAACACATTAAATGTAAGACTAATTATTATTATAATTAATAGTCCAAATTTATTTGTAATAAAATTCATGCTCTCTCCCAAACTTATCTTAATGTTAGATGCTTTATATACTACAAGATTGATGCCATATTCTGCTTATCATTTCAGTAGGTTAAGTGGCATAAGATGGTCTTTTTGTGTTTATATGTAGAAAAGAAATTATATTGTAAAGAATATGATCACTTAATAAATTGAATTGATTAGATTGCTGGTTCAAACTATAAGATATTTGCATTAATTTTAGTGGGAAATAGTAATGAATTCAAAAAAAAAAAATATAATTGAACTTGACCATATTCACGTTAAAGGTGCTAGAGAGCATAATTTAAAAAATATTGAAATTAAAATTCCTAAAAAGAAATTAGTCGTATTTACTGGAGTGTCAGGTTCGGGGAAATCTTCCCTTGCGTTTGATACAATATTTGCCGAGGGGCAAAGAAGATATGTTGAATCACTGTCTTCCTATGCACGACAGTTCTTAGGACAAATGGAAAAACCAAAGTTTGATACAATTAGAGGGCTCTCTCCATCAATTTCTATAGAGCAAAAAGCGTCTAGTAAAAATCCTCGATCAACAGTTGGAACTATTACTGAAATTTATGATTATTTAAGAGTATTATACGCAAGAGTAGGAGTTCAGTTTTGTCATCATTGTGGAAAGGAAGTAGGAAGAGGTGATGCAAACTCTATGGTTCAACAGATTCTACAAATTCCAGAAGGTACCAAGTTTATTTTAATGGCACCAATTGTTGAAAATAGAAAAGGAGAGCATAAGGATTTAATATTAAGTTTTAAAACAGATGGCTTTACGAGGGTAAGAGTTGATGGAGTTTTAAGAGAGATAGATGATGTTCAAAAACTTGCAAGACATAAAAAACATAATATTGAAGTCATTATAGATAGATTGCAAATAAAAAAAGGTGATAGTTTTATAAAACGACTTACTGATTCTGTTGAGATGGCAGTAAAAAGAGGACACGGCCAAATAATAATTCATATTATTGGTAGAGAAGATATTAAAATGAGTGAAAGTAGATCCTGTTGTGGCCATGCTTTTCCTGAATTAAATCCACCTCTGTTTTCTTTTAATTCTCCACAAGGAATGTGTCCAACATGTAATGGAATTGGAAGTGTTATTTCAATTGATCCTAAGAAAATAATTTCAGATCCTAAGCTTACAATTCGCCAGGGAGCTTTAATCCCTTGGGCCCATTATTTTAATGGTGAAAAAGATCATTCTTGGGGAATGGATATTGTAAATGCTTTAGTTAAAAAATTTAAAATTAATTTAGATATACCTTGGAATAAGTTAAGTAAAAAAGATATTAATTTAATTTTATACGGCAAGGGAGCAGAAGGTGTCGAGCTTAAGGTTTTATGGAAAGCAATTCGTTCTGAAGGATCTTGGCAACACTCATATGATGGAGTGATTAATAATTTAATGCGTAGATTTACAAAAGCTAAACTCGATGGAAAGAATACTTCTGTTTCAAGATTTACTTCAACAAGGCCATGCTTAGATTGTTCTGGAAAACGACTTAAATCTGAAGTGTTAGCAGTTAAAGTAACAGGTAAGTCTATTATTGATTTGACTCAGTTGAATGTAGAAGATGCTATTAAGTTTCTAAAGGGATTAAAACTTCATGGCAATCAAAAGCTTATTTCAAAAGAATTATTAAAAGAAATAATAAATAGGCTTGAGTTTTTATTTAACGTAGGACTTGGTTACCTTTCCCTTGACCGTCAAGGTCCAACTCTATCTGGAGGAGAAGCTCAAAGGATTAGGCTTGCTTCTCAAATTGGATCAGAGCTGACAGGTGTTCTCTATATATTAGATGAGCCATCGATTGGGCTGCATCAAAGAGATAATATAAAACTTTTAAAAACTCTTTATAGGCTTCGCGATATTGGAAATACTTTAATTGTTGTGGAACACGATCAAGAGACAATTGAAAATGCAGACTGGGTCTTCGATATAGGTCCTGGAGCAGGACGATTAGGAGGTCAAATCGTTTCTGCCGGAACACCATTACAGTTAAAAAAAGATAAAAATTCTTTAACTGGAAATTATCTATCAGGTAAAAAGAGGATTGATGTTCCTCAAACAAGAAGAGTTGTTAGTTTTGAAAAGGTAAATTCTTTAAATGTTGTAGGGGCAAAAGAAAATAATTTAAAAAATATTAATGTCAAGATTCCCCTTGGAGTTTTTTGTTGTATCACAGGTGTCTCTGGAGCAGGAAAATCATCTCTAATTAATCAAATTTTGTATCCAGCATTAGATCGAAAAATTAATGGGAGTAGTTTAGATTTAGGAGATGTGGTTAAAATTGAGGGACTAAATTTAATTGATAAAGTTATTAATATTGATCAAAAGCCTATTGGGAAGACTCCAAGAAGTAATCCTGCAACTTATACAAAAGTATATGATCCAATTCGTGATATTTTTGCCATGACTCCCGATGCGAAGCTTAGAGGATATAAAAAGGGAAGATTTTCTTTTAATGTAAAAGGTGGAAGGTGTGAAAATTGTGGAGGAGATGGTCATATTACTGTAGAAATGCATTTTTTAGCAGATGTGTTGGTTCCTTGTGACGTATGTCGAACTAATCGATTTAATGATTCAACATTAGATATTAAGTTTAAAGACCATTCAATTGCTGATGTTTTAAACCTTTCAGTTGTGCAGGCCCTTGAGCTTTTTGAGAATCAACCTAAGGTGGTTAAAATTTTAAATACACTTCATGATGTAGGTCTTGGTTATATAAAACTGGGGCAAGCAGCGACGACTCTTTCTGGAGGAGAGGCACAGAGAGTAAAATTATCAAGAGAATTGGCAAAAAGAAATACTGGAAAAACACTTTATATTTTAGATGAACCGACAACGGGATTACATTTTGAAGATATAAAAAAATTACTTGAGGTACTTCAACGTCTTGTTGATCGTGGAAATACGGTGCTTGTTATTGAGCATAATTTAGATGTAATTAAGTGTGCTGATTGGATTATTGATATGGGGCCCGAGGGCGGTAATAATGGTGGTGAAATTATGATATCAGGCACTCCTGAAACCATTTCAAGGTCAAAGTTAGGACATACTGGAAAGTTTTTAAAAACAATACTAAATAAGTAGAGTAATTTTTTATACAATTTCTCTAAATTTCCTTGAAAAATTAATTATTTAGCCGATTAATTTTATAAGAAATATATTATGAATGAAAATGATAAAAAATATTTAAAACTTTTGGATGTTGATG
>DAOVTR010000130.1 GCA_030633015.1 Bdellovibrionales bacterium | reverse complement strand
ATGAATTCACAACATCGTTTGCTTTTAGTGTTGCAACTGCATTTGTGATACCCAACCCCAACTGGACTCCAGTACAAAAAGCTTTTTTAAAATATTCCATTAATCAAGGAATTGGATTGGTGGAATCTAGGACCTATCAATATTTCTGGGGGATCGCCAGTGATGATGCCAAAAAGAAATTAAAGCAAATGATGAGTACTCCTGAAGGCCTAAAGGATTTAAGAAAACTAAAGGCAGCCTTTGAAGGTCGAACATTTGTACAAGAATTTAAAGAGGAGTTTATCAGAAATATAAAAAACTTCTTTAAAGATGAAAAAGATAAACTTCTAGATCCAAGCACTATAGACCTAGGAAAAATTAGTTTAGATGATCTTGATAATCCCAATACTCAACATGCCCTCATTGAGGCAATTTTAGCTGAGTTATATGCTGAGAGTGCAAGTGGTTATGTTAAAACTGGTGATAAGGGATTTGATAGGTATCTTTTCTATTCCGGATATGGAATATTTATGATGCCTTATGGAACATTTATGAGCCTTTTAATGTATAAAACCATGTGTATGAATGCAATGAATCCAGCAATGGCATTTGCTAAAGCAATCGCCATTTTTACAATTAGTAAAGTTCTCTCCGATCGATTTCATTATGCTTTTAGAAATAAATTCAGTGGTATGTAGAGCTATATGACTTAACTTAATCCATTTATTTTACTGAATACCTTTTTGAATATACATCATACCTCGGCCTGGAACCTGTTGAAGTTGTGGTCCCATTGGAAGTGGCTGAGCACTATGCTTTTTTTCTATATCCTTTTTATCTTTTTTATCTTTAGCCTTCTCTTTATCGTCACTTTTCTTCTTACCTTTTGCAGGAACTGTAATAGAAATAGAATCTAAGTTTTCTTGCTCATCTTCACATGAAACGTCAACAGTAAAATCTGTAGATTGCTTTTCTACAGTTAGGATAATCGAACCATCATCTTTCTCCTCTTCACTGCACTTATCTTTGAAATCATAACAATTTACATTTAAATTACATAATGACTTTTTTGATTTTTCATCATTAATTGCTGTAAATATTTTAACCTTAAATTCATTATCATCATCACTTTTCATTTTTTTATACTTTATTGATTTTTCACCATCTATTGCAATATCATCACTCTTGGGTTGAGTACCTTCAGCTACACTTGCAATCTCTCCATCATCAGATACTATCTCTGTTATGATCTGAGCTGCCTCTGTAGCATCATCTTTTGCAGATGGTACAGTTACTACTGGAGCAGTAGTAAGACTAACTCCCTGAGATGCACTAACTTGATCATCAGGACAACTACTAAGATCTAACGCAATAGGATTGTTACTCCAATTATTACAAAGAGCTGCTGACGCTTTATCTTTAAAATTTACAACAATCTTGCCTGTATCATCTTTTTTTAAATAGTTTTGATAAACACTGGCATCTTTAGATTGCCACTGTTTTTTTGAGCAATTTCCATCATCTGGATACCAAAGAGAGTAATGCTTTACCTCTTTTTGGTGAACTTTACCTGAAGGTGTCATGGGAAGCCTATCAACATCCAGTTGTACTTCAAATCCATCACCTTTTTTTATGCAACTTTTAATTGGATTAATTTTCAAGGCCAAAACGCTAATTGGCTGTAAAGGATTAAAATATCGTTTATTCAAATCAAATTTAATATCACCAATATTGTTTATAAATTCTGTCAATTCAAATGACTCAGGACTTATTTGATAGAGATACCTGCCAAGACAGTTTTCAGATACGCAAAAAAATCCATCTCCTGAAAATTCGGGATTACAAATCTTTTGATATTTTTTTTTAAAATTAGTAATCTTTGAATTGGCATTTTTCAAAAAAGCACGCTTCGCCTGTTCATAATCTTTTGAAACTTTTTTAATTTTTGCATTACCTACTTTAATATCACCTGAAAAATCCCTTTGAGAAAAAACGTCTCTTAACCTCTGAAATAGCTTCTCATAGTGAACACCATCAGAGACTTGAGTATTTCCTCTAACTGATTCTCTACCACTATAACTCATTAATTTTTTCCAAACATAAATATCAGTATCAGATATTTGAAATTCACTATTATCTTTTACTTTCTCTTGATATTTTTTAATTCCTTCAATAGTTTTTATAAAATTATTATCTGGTGATGTTTTATGATCAGTGTCTTTTAAATACTCAACAAAAGTATTTAACTGAGAACTAAATGGATTAAGCCCATTATCCTTAATTAACTGATCTAGCTTCTTATCATCTCTTAACTTAAGTCCCGCTCTTGCCATCTTAAGAAAAGACAGATCAACTTGTTTTTGCATCAATGCTTGAAATTCATTACCGTTAACCAAACCAGTCATCATCTTTTGATATGGTTTATCACATTCGGTCTTAGCAAAGAGCAGAGTTGAGATTAGTAATGCAAACAATGTTAAAAACCAAACTTTCATATCCTTACCTTTTTATAAGCTTTCCTTTTAAACCTATCGACTTTATTGCATATTTTCTTTAATAACTAAGAGTAGTGAATCGCTATTATTTCAACTAGTTACTTGCTGATATGGTTTTTTTTACTAGAAATATAGTCCAATATCAGTTAGTTTTAATTTTCATGAAAGAATTTAGAAAAAACAAAATTTTCAGAACATTTGCTTTTATAGTTTTATGGCTAATCGTTGCGCTGCTATTTATCTGGCACTACTCAAACATAGACCTTTCAAAAAGTTTCTAATTATGGCCTTCTTCATGGTCATCATCAACTTCTTCAAATCCAGTAATCATAGATTTTATATGTGCCATAACCGTATGCCCCGTTGTCGTTAAATAGACATGAATAACAATAAACATAGCAATACAATATGCACAAACGGTATGAACCTGAGCAATCCATTCTAAAGTAATATATTGAGAAAAATTAAACCCAATAAAGATCCCAATGGCCTCAAAGTCATTATAAAAATAATAAAACAAACCAGACAACAATTGCATTGGTATAATTAAAACCTTCAAACCTAAATACGAAAGACGCTGCATCGGATTTAACTTATTATTAACTGACTTATCTGCAGGATGATGCTCTCCTAAAAATATTCCCAATCCATAATATCTCATTACCGCAACCAACTTATGTGTTGTTAAAAGATACTGCCTCCACTCACCTGTAGTAAAATGCCAAAACATTGCAAAACATACTAAAAGAACTAAAAGCCATGCCAAGATGTTGTGAATAAATACTGCTCCTTCGAATCCAAATAGACTAAAAGTACCTCTTACTTCTAGACCAGTAAAAATTAAAAGAGAGATTAAAGTTGTTTGAGTCCAATGCCAAAATCTCTCAAACCCTTTATACATTAGTATCTGTTTCATAATTTTATCCTTTCATCTTTCTATAGATAGCAGAGAGAAATCTCCCACTTCCATGTAAACTCACAACTGCCAAAATCCCTGCAACAACTATCCAAGCCAAAATATCAAAGATTCCACCAAAGAAACTTTTATAATTACCTGGGATGTATAGGTGATTTATATTATTTGAAATAACAGGATTATCTCTATGGCATTGATCACACTTCATAGCTTTATGACTTGGAGCAATTTTATGATTATATGGCCAATATGTTATTATTTTTCCAATTTCATTCCCATCACTTGTTTTTTGCCCTCCCAACTCTTCCGTAACTCTAAATGGAAAAAGTCTTGCTTTTTTTGTGCGATGTTTTATGGGAATATTTCTAAGTAGTATTTTTTTACCATCTTCCCCGTCGATCAGCTGAGAAGGCCTTATTACTCCAGAATGCCAATGATATTCAATTTTATGACTACCAAGATTTTGTTGAATATGACATGTTTGGCAAGCAATAACGTCAGTATGGTCATTTAATTTTTCACTGTTTTTATGAGGACGACTAGAGTGACAAGATTCACATGAAGATAGATCAATTCGCTCATGCGAAATTTCTTTTCCTATAACTTTATAGTCATGTTTTTGGGCCAGCGCTGTTTTTTCGCAATTTTTAGATAAGGTATGCTTAAAACTGGTGTGACAAGTTCTACATCTAAAATTCAATCCATCCTTATCCATATGAACATCTTGATCAAAGCTAGGATTAACTAAGGAACTATCCAAATCATTGTAGACCTTATGTTTATCTGAAAAATGACAATTTCCACAATTTTCCCTCACGGGATAGTCAATGTTGCTACTAACTTTTTTCATTAACTCTTGAGAAAAAATTGGCTTACCACTTTGATTTTGGGAGACAAACTCCTTATATAAATTACTTGTATCATGACATATTAAACAATCAACTTTGGGAGATTCATCCTTAATACCCGAATGAGTATTTGAAAAATTTCTAAAATTATTATGACAATCGAGACAATTACCTTCCATGTCATCAGCTGATTGACATTGCCTTCCAGGTACATCGACTCCCCCGCCCTGAACTCTCACATTATTATCATTGCAGTGCCACACCCAATGTAAAACATCTTCAATATGATCTTTAGTTCGATTATGACATTTAACACAAGCACTCATAATATCATTTCGCGACCTGAAAGGGCCCTTCAGCTGCAAGAACGTTCCATGATTTGCGTATTGTTTGCCTTGTCGATTCAAAACTTTTCTTGTTTCATCAGCAAATACAATCTGCAATGACAACAAGACTAAAGACAAAAAAAATAATTTTTTAATCACATACTTCATTTATAACCTACTTAATAAATATATATACCCTACAAAACTATAATTATCTCTTTTTACCTAGCTTGTTATGATAATCCTTAAAAAGCTTTATTGTATTATTCCCATGACAACTAGCACACAATGCTAACAAATTTTTCTTCTTAGAATTTAAAAAATGTTCTGATATTTTATTTCCATGGGGAGAATGGCAACTCTGACAATTAAGCTTATTATCATCCAATTTAATTTTTTGCAACTTGGCCATCATTTTCAGACCTGAAACTGACTTATGCATCTGTCTTTTTTTATCCTTATGACAAGAGATACACAATTTGTTTTCTGCCGTTTTTATTAATCCATCTTTAGCAAAATGCATTTTATGACAACTAGAACAAGAGTTTACTGAAACACCTTTTAATTTTTTAGAAGTTTTATAAATATTTAATCCAATATGATTTTTATCACTTCCACTTTTATCTGAATGACATTCAATACATAGCTGATCATAATCATGCTGAAGATATTTTTTCTTATTTTTTGTATGCTTCAAATGACATGTGGTACACCATATCTTCCCATCTTTCAAAGGTAGTGAAATTTTCTTAGTAATTTTAATATTAATTGGATGATGGGTAATAATACCTTTATTTTCCCCATTACTTCTTGCAAAAACACCTGTTAAAAATAAAAAAGAACAAACAAAGCTTAAAAATACCATTCGCTACCTAAGTGGTAATGAGCCTATAACTCATGTCGGTAATGAATACTACGACTTTTAAGCTTGATTTAGACAGATTTTCTAAACGAAAATCTGTCTAAGCATGGATTTTACAAGTATTATATAAATGAAAGAACTTTCAGATAAACTGTTAAAGAATAAATT
>DAOVTR010000126.1 GCA_030633015.1 Bdellovibrionales bacterium | reverse complement strand
TTCTCTGGCCAGCGATATGACCATGTTTGGTCAAATTATAATCTTGATTCTCATCCAAATTGGGGGGCTGGGAATTATGACCCTGTCTTCATCCGTTACCATTTTATTGGGTAAATCAATGGGGATGGGAGACCGAGTTATTATGCAGGATCTTTTAGATGTCTCAAGTATGGATGAGCTTTTGTCCATGATATTTGATATTATAAAATATACATTTTTTATTGAATTATGGGGAGCAATTATATTAACGGTTGCCTTTACTTTTGAAGGCTTCGAGTTTGGCGATGCCATTTATTTTGGTTTTTTTCACAGCGTATCAGCGTTTTGTAATGCAGGATTTTCACTTTTTACAACATCGCTAGAAAGCTTTGCTGATAAACCACTGATTCACGGAACAATTTCCATATTAATTGTTCTTGGTGGATTTGGTTTTATTGTTTTAAAAGAGTTAAAAGTTGTTTTTACAAAAGGAAAAAGTTTTGTAAGGCTTACTTTGCATACAAAGGTTGTATTGGTGACATCAGCGATTTTAATTATTGGTGGAGCAATATTTATTTTTCTTGGAGAATATCTTCACGCATTAGATGGGTATACATTTTGGGAACAGCTTCAAATTTCTGTTTTTCAATCAATAACATTAAGGACTGCTGGTTTTAATACCATTTCTCTTACGAGTTTACATTCCTATACATTGTATGCAATGTGTTTGTTTATGTTTATTGGAGCTTCCCCAGGTTCTACTGGCGGAGGAATTAAAACTACAAGCCTTGCCATTTTAATACAGTCGATCTCTTCGACTTTAACTGGTAAAAAAGATGTTACAATATTTGATAGGAAAATTCCTTCAAGAATTGTTGTGAGAACAATTTCAATTACTTTTATTTCAATTATTTTAGCAAGTTTGTTTATATTGTTAATGATGCGCTTAGAGACTGGTCAATCTTTTTTAACCCTGTTTTTTGAAGTAATTAGTGCTTCTGGAACAGTAGGGCTTTCTTTGGGTATTACGCCTTATTTATCATTATGGGGGAAAGTGGCCATATCACTTTTAATGTTTATTGGAAGGATAGGCCCTTTAACTTTAGTTTTGGCAATTGGAGAACAGAGAAAATCAGTAGGCAAAATGGATTACCCCGATGGCAGGATATTGATTGGATAGAAAAATTATTAATAGGAGCAAGTATGATAGTTGCAGTTATTGGTTTAGGAACATTTGGTGGTAAAACCGCAGTTAGGCTTTTTGAAAAAGGTGCTGAGGTCATTGCAATTGATAAAAATGAGCTCCTCGTTGATAAGATAAAAGATAGAGTTACCCATGCTGTTGTTTTAGATATCACTGAAGAGAGAGCACTGCGTTCCGTAAATATTTCTGATGTTGATGTTGCTCTTGTGGCCATTGGTGATAATATTGAAATGAGTGTTATGGCCGTAGCAATGCTTCGAAAATTAGGAGTAGGTAGAGTTATTGCCAGAGCAACCAGTGTACTTCACGAGCATGTATTGCAAGAAATAGGAGCAAGTGAAATTATAAAAGTAGAAGATGAGATTGGAGAGATTATTGCTTCTAAAATTATCGCTCCACACGTTTTACAACGCTATAACTTTGCAGCAGGATACTCAATTGTAGAGTTAAAGCTAGGAAAAAGATTCGAGGGAAAAACACTTGTAGAAACAAAAATAAGACAAAACTATTCTTTAAATATTGTTGCTCTTCAAAAAAAAGTTCCATATATTACGGAAGATGGTAAGTCTGCATATAAAATAGTAATAAATGATTGTCCTGTGCCAATGGATTTAATTGAATCAGATGATATAGTTGTGTTGGTAGGTAGTGAGGATAATTTTAATAGATTATTTGATGATCTTGCTGAAGATTAATAGCAAGGAGGGTTAGTTTGAATTTATCATTAAAAAGAAGAGTGGCCATAAGTTTTGCTGTGGCTACAATGGTTGTTTTGGTCCTATCATTTACTGTTTTTAATTTTTTAAATACGCTAAATAAAGACATTGAAGCCGTTACCTCTGAGTCGGATGAAGTTTCACTTTTAATTGATGAAATTAGAATTTCTGCAGTCTCTATTTTAAAATACCAAAGGAGAATTTTAATTAACAACCAAACGGGTGATCTTGTTGGGAAAATAACAAATTTGTGTGAAATTTTTACTTCACAACTGCAACGGCTTGATTCTATTTATGGTGATTCAGATGTTAAAAAAGTAATTGCCCAAATGCTTACCTATGTGGATTCACTAAAACTAGTTTTAAGTAAGTCTTCTCTGTTTCACCGAGATACAATTGGTATGTCAAGCATAGGAGATTTAGCAGATAAAATTCTTGAAGCATTTTCTGAATTTCAAGATATTCAATATACTGAGGCACTTGAACGAGATAAAAAAATCAAAGAGATTATTAAAGAGACTAAGCAAAATATGATGATTACTCTAATTATTGGTTTTTTTGGAACAATTTTATTGGCCTTGGTTGTTCCAGGGAAAATTGCTTTACCATTTAAAAAAATTAAAGATGCAATTAGAGAGCTTCAAGATTGCAACTTCGATGTTTCTATTTATTACAATCAAGATGATGAAATTGGCGAGATTGCCAGAGAGATGAATAAGATGATTCAAAGTTTTAAGACTTTTGAAGAGCTAAGGGCCGATAGAATTTTGGTTGAAAATAGAAAGTTTGACGCATTGGCTAATCTAGTTAAAAGGCCTATTTTAGTTGCAAATGCTGATGGTAAACTTATTTATATGAATAATCGTATTTATTCTTTATTGCAGGTTCAATCAGAAGATGTAATAGGTAAGCAAATGACGGATACGGTCATTCCTAAATCAATTATTGATAATTATAAGTTAGCAATTAAAAGACGGTCTAAGATTGAAAATGCAGAAGTTTCTATTACTAGTCGAAAAATTGAAGTAGAGGATTCTGAAACTCTTACAGATAAAGCTAAAAAATCAAGTCTAAGCGAAGAAGAAGGCAAGGTAGAAGATTTAAAAGATAAAAAAATTAAAGAAGAGATTATTTTTAATGGATATGCAAATGTTATCCCAATTCGTGCAAAAGAGAGTTCACTAGATTATTATCTTATGGTACTTTCTCAGGAAGTTTTCGTTTAATTTAAACTAGGTTTTTAATGGATACTAAATATATTCGAAATTTTTCGATAATAGCACATATAGATCATGGCAAATCTACTCTTGCAGACAGACTTTTAGAACTTACGAATACTCTTTCTAAAAGAGAGATGCATGCTCAATTTCTTGATAATATGGATATTGAAAAAGAGCGTGGAATTACCATAAAATCTCAGACTGTTCGTCTTGAATTTGTAGCAGAAGATGGAAATAATTATTATATAAATTTAATTGATACACCTGGACATGTTGATTTTTCATATGAAGTGAGTCGATCACTTGCATCCTGTGATGGGGCAATTTTGGTAGTTGATGCGTCTCAAGGAGTTGAGGCCCAAACCCTTGCTAATGTTTATATGGCAATTGGTAATGATCTAGAGATACTTCCAGTAATAAATAAAATTGATCTTCCACATGCTGACGTTGATAAAGTGAAGTATGAAATTGAGGAAATTATTGGAATTGAAGCTCAAAATGCAAATTTAGTTTCTGCGAAATCAGGAGATGGAATTTATGAGTTACTGGAATCTATTGTAAAAAAAATCCCAGCTCCATTAGGTAAGAAAGAAAATGATTTTCAGGCCCTTATTTTTGATTCATGGTTTGATGCTTATAAAGGAGTTATTATTCTTGTAAGAGTTGTTGAGGGTTCTATTAAGCTTAAAGAGAAGATTTATTTCAAGCATACCCAAGAGGAATATGAAATTTTAGCGATGGGAGTAAATAATCCTTATTATACAGATGTAACTGAAGTTATTGCAGGAGAAGTTGCTATGATTATTTGTGGTATCAAAACAATTCGAGATGTTAAAATTGGAGATACAATTGTAGATGCTAATAAAAAAGAAACTTTAACTTTGGATGGATTTCAAGACAGTAAGCCAATGGTTTTTTGTGGTATTTTTCCAGTAGAGTCTTCCGAATATGTAATATTAAAAGAATCACTTGAAAAACTTGCTTTGAACGATTCTTCGTTTACTTATGAGCCTGAAACTTCAACTGCTTTAGGTTTTGGTTTTAGGTGTGGATTTTTGGGCCTACTACATATGAATATTATTCAAGAAAGGCTTGAAAGAGAATTTGAAATGGATTTGATTTCAACGGCTCCGTCTTGCAATTATATGGTGGTAACTTCTAAGGGGGAGCAATTAGAAATTGATAATCCATCTAAACTTCCTGATATAAGCTTAGTGGAAACAATTGGTGAGCCGTATGTTCAAGTTTCAATTCATCTTCCCAATGAATTTGTAGGTAAAATTATTAAGTTATGTGAGGATAGAAGAGGAATTCAAAAAGAGATTAAGTATATTACTGCAGATAGAGTCCAAGTTATTTATGATTTACCTTTAAGTGAAATGGTATTTGATTTTTATGATAAACTTAAAGGACTTACAAAAGGTTATGCAAGTATGGACTATGAGCTCACTGGTTATCGGGATTCTGATTTAGTCAAATTAGACGTTTTGTTAAATGGTGATAAGGTTGATGCTCTGTCAATGATCTGCCATAAAGATAGTGCGCAGTCTAAAGGAAGAATACTGGTTCAAAAATTGCAGAAATTAATTAATAGGCAGCAATTTGATATTGCAATCCAAGCAGCAATTGGAGCCAAGATTTTAGCAAGGGAAACTGTAAAAGCCTTAAGGAAGAATGTTTTAGCGAAGTGCTATGGTGGTGATATTTCTAGAAAAAGAAAATTGTTGGAAAAACAAAAACGTGGAAAAAAAAGAATGAAAATGGTGGGTAATGTTGAAGTTACCCAGGACGCTTTTTTAGCAGTGTTAAAGGTTGATGATTAAAATGAATAATCAAATTAGCGAAAGAGTAGAGAAGATTCTTATTACTTATACTAGTGGTGAGTTTTATCATTATCTTCTTCGTGCGAAAAATGAGTATTTTTCATTAACTGGAAAATTTGATGAGGATCAAGATGATTATTTGAGTCGCTTAAATTGCTTTAACGATTGGTATCTGTTTAATTATAAAATAAAAGAAATAAAAAAAACATCAGTAGAACATTATTTAGAAAATACTGATGTTGAAGCTGTTTTGAAAGATGCCATATTGAACTTTTCATATTCAATTTTTGAATATGTTGGAAAATCATTTAAAAATGAATATGTTCTTAAAGATTTTATTAATAATAAAAAAATTAAACTATCTCCAGAGCATGATGAAATTGGACTTTTTAAGGGAGATATTTTTACTGGACGGATAATATTTATTGAAAATACTCCAGTCTTACTCCATGGTCTGTGTGTTGTTAAAAATGATGTAAAAAGAATAATAAAAAAAGAGGCAAAAAAAGTTAGAAAAATTTCTGATTTAAATGTTAATCATCGGTTTTTATTAAAATGTGAGTTTTTCATAAATAAATGGAAACAGTACAATCATTTATCAGCTAAAAAGTTATTTATTTTTGATGATTATTAATCTTCAAATCTCTCTTCTTTGAGATTTATTTTCTTTCCATTTATTATATAAGGTATGGCCCCGAGTAGACAGACAAATATCAAAGTTAAAAAATAGATGTTAAAAAGTGATGCTCCATTACTGATCTTATAAATGTTAAAAAGAGTTTCAAACACTG
>DAOVTR010000061.1 GCA_030633015.1 Bdellovibrionales bacterium | reverse complement strand
ATTAAATCGCCAATGACTAGCGCCATGCCATTACCAATATGAGGATAATCATATGTTGTTGGGCCACAGGAATAAAATTTAACTTCTCCCGGTGTAATCGGATGAAAAAGTTCTTTTTTTCTTATGAGATTATTATATATTTTTACTTCTGTTAACATCTCTAACCTATCCTCTTTTTTATAATTTCTAGTGGAGTAAGCATGGCCAATCTTTTTACGTCGGGCCCTTCATCCATTCCGGTAATAACTCCCCTTAAGCCTTTAAATAAATTTTTACCTTTTATTTTCATCTCTGACTTCAAATGATTAATCCAGAACTCAAAATCACTTAGCTCTGCAAATATTTTATTTTGAGCAATCAATTTATCAAGTTCCAAATTCAAATACCCTTTCATAGATAAAGTACTTTCCCAAGAAAAAATTTCATTCATACCATCATTTTCAATATTTGATGCCCTAAACAAATCATCTAAATGTTTATTATATTCACTAAATCTATCAATTTTAATTTTAAAAAGATCTAAAAACTCTTTCTGCCAAACATCATTTTGACTCATAAACTCATTGGAACTTATAAAAGGCTTGGCCCTATTCCATAGTTGATCAACTGATAATTCTCGCAAGTGTTGGCCATTTACCCAATTAAGTTTTTCCATATCATAAAGAGATGGGGCCTTCGTAAATCTGGTTAGATCAAATATTTTAGATAACTCATCCATAGTAAAAATATCTTTTTCATCAGGATGTGACCAACCCAACTGGCATAAATAATTATTCATTGCCTCTTGCATATATGAATCATCAATATACATTTGAACTGAAGTCGCTCCGTGCCTTTTAGAAAGCTTTTGCCTATCTTCTCCTACAAGCAAAGAAACATGTCCGAAAACTGGATGATTTTGTCCTAATCCTTCATATATCATAAGCTGCCGAACGGTATTAGGAAGATGATCTTCGGCCCTTAAAACGTGAGTGATTTGCATTAACCAATCATCAATTACACAACAATAATTATAAACAGGAAGGCCGTTTGATCTTAAGATTACAAAATCTCCAACCATATCAACTGGGAATTCAACGTCTCCTCTTACAAGATCTTTAAATGAATATGCTTTTTTAGGAGCACTAAAACGAATGACTGCAGGTTCACCTTTATCCAATCTCTCTTGAATTTCATTTTTAGACAGTTTTTTACATGTTCCATCGTAATGAGGAGCTCGATTTTCTTTCATTGCAATTTCTTTTTTGGCTTCCAACTCTTCATTAGTACAAAAACAATGGAAGGCCTTCCCCTCATCAACTAACTTTAAAGCATATTTTTTGTACAGATCAAATCGCTCAGATTGCCTATAAGGCCCTAGCTTACCAGGATTATCAGGCCCTTCTTGAAAATCAATGCCAAGCCATTTTAAATTTTCAATAACTATATCTTCGGACTCTTTTGTCGAACGCTCTAAATCAGTATCTTCAATTCTTAAAATATTTACTCCATAAGTTGCTTTAGCAAATAAATAATTAAAAATTGCAGTTCTTGCTCCTCCAATATGAAGATTACCAGTAGGACTTGGAGCAAACCTCACTCTAGTTGTCATATCTTACCTCTTATTTTTTTGAATCGAGCTTGGCCCAAGTATCTTTTAAAGTTACTGTACGATTAAACACTAATTTTGAATCGGTTGAATCTTTCATATCTGTGCAAAAATAACCAATTCTTTCAAATTGAAAATGTTTTTCAGGAGCAACTCCATTCAAAGAAGGCTCAACATACACTTTATTAATTACCTTTAAAGAATCTGAATTAATATTATCCAAAAAAGTTTTTTCACCTTCTGCTTTTTCTGGATTCTCATCTTTAAATAGACGATCATAGATCCTTACTTCAGCTTCAAGAGCTGACTTCGCACACACCCAATGAACAATACCTTTTACTTTTCTACCATCTGAAAGAGGTTTTCCTCCTAATGTTTCAGGATAATGGCTGCAATTAAGCTGAATAACCTTTCCTTCACCGTCTTTAATTACTTCATTACATTTAATAACATAACCATAGCGCAATCTCACTTCTCCACCAGGAGATAGTCTAAAATACTTCTTAGGAGGATTTTCCATAAAATCATCTCTTTCAATATATATCTCATTGGAAATAGGAATCTCCCTTCTTCCAAAACTTTCATTTTTAGGATGCCTTGGGCCAGATAATATCTCAACTTTATCAGATGGATAGCTATCAATTACAACCTTAACAGGATCTAGCACTGCCATTGCCCGACTTGCAACTTTATCTAAATCATCTCTAATGCAACTTTCTAGTGTACTAAAAGAGATACAGGTATTTTTTTTGGTAACTCCAATAACTTCTGTGAAATTTCTAATTGATTCAGGAGTATATCCCCTGCGTCTCATTCCTAAAATAGTTGGCATCCTAGGATCATCCCAACCTCCTACATGGCCCTCTTGTACCAATTGTAAAAGTTTTCTTTTACTCATTACCGTATAGTCAATATTAAGTCTTGCAAACTCAATCTGTCTTGGACTGCTTGGTGTCGTCAATTTATTAATAAACCAATCATATAAAGGCCGGTGATCTTCAAATTCCAAACTACAAAGAGAGTGAGTTATATGCTCTTCAGCATCACACAAACAATGAGTGTAATCATACATTGGATATATGGACCATTTATCCTGAGTCTTATGGTGAGTAACTTTCCTTACTCGATAAATAACAGGGTCTCTCATATTTAAATTAGGATGGGCCATATCAATTTTAACTCGAAGTACATATTGACCATCATCAACTTGACCATTCTTCATTTTCTCAAAAAGATCTAAATTTTCAGCAACTGAACGATTTCTATCAGGACTTTCCTTTCCAGGTTCCTTTAGGGTTCCTCTATATTCTTTAATTTGCTGTGGACTTAGACTGCACACAAAGGCCATATTTCTCTTAATCAAATCAATAGCATAATCATATAATTTATCAAAATATCCTGAAGCAAAATACACTTTTTCACCCCAATCAAACCCAAGCCACTTAATATCCTTTTTTATGGCATCTACATATTCTGTGTCCTCTTTAACTGGGTTTGTATCGTCAAAACGTAAATTACATGTCCATTTTTCGTCCTCCATAGCAAGACCAAAATTAAGACATATGGATTTTGCGTGTCCAATATGCAAATAACCGTTTGGTTCAGGAGGAAATCTTGTTGCCACCATCCCTTCATGCTTATTATTTTTTAAATCTTCAGCAATGATATTTCTAATGAAATTATTGCTTTTTGCCTGCGCGAAGCCTTCTACAGTCATATTTACCCCTATAAAATAATGCACAATACTACATGATTTATAAGCGTATGACTAGATTAGCAGTCCAAGTCAAAATTAAAAATTTGTTTATTTTTGTTAAATATTAAAACATGAATTAATTTTAGTTTTAATATCCTTTTTATCGATTCCACCAGACAGAGCAAGTTCTTGAACTATAAGATCCTTACACTGTTCAAGCATTTTCTTCTCTCCAAAACTAAGATTTTTCTTCTCTTTAAGCAAGAATAGGGATCTCAATACATCTGCGATCTCTAACAAAGATCCAGTCTTAATCTTATTCATATAATCACGATATCTTCTATTCCATGTTGAATTATCAATTGTTACTTCATGATCTTGCAGCAGTTGATAAACTTCACTAATATCATCACTGTCAATTAAATCTCTGATACCATTTTCAGAATCAGTAGGAACCATCACTGTCATACCGTTAGAAATGATTTTTAAAATATAAAATGATTTTTCACTATCGGCCAAGGTCTTTTTTTCGATATCACAGATTTGACCAACTCCATGTCCAGGACAAACTGCATAATTTCCTATATTAAACATATAAATGACCTCCATTGCCAAATATGAAAAACTTGGTTCTTCTTTGTAACGATAATACCGCAAAGCGTCGTGACCTTCAATCAAACTGTAAAATGTTCACAATTATATAAAAATGATATCATGTAATTTCGGGACGTTAGTAGTTTTAAATGATAACTACTTAAGAATCTTGGCCCTTAAATACGTATTTTTTCTGTGAAGATCAAGGGGATAAATTGAGTTTGAAGAACTTAAATACTTTAAAAAACCTATAAACCGCTCATGATCACTATCAGACCAACTTAGAGAACTTTTCTTATTAAACATTTTTTGTAAATTAATTCTTCCGAGTAAAAAAGGATATTTTTTTCTCTCACTTAAAAGAGATAGTCCTAAAAATGAGTTGGCCATATCCTGCCCCATCATTTCTAAAACTGTAGGCATCACATCTAAATTGGTGCCAATAGTATGATCCCTAGACCCTAATTTATCTTTAAAACCAGACCAATAAATCATCATTGGAATTTTATCATAATAATGAGCGTTGGTTTTTCTAATATCCAAATACTCAGCATTTGGAAAAATAGGATGATCCGCGGCTACAACAATAATTGTGTTATCTCTATATTTTGATTTTTGAAAATGGTCCCAAAAAAGCCCAAAACCCACATCTGTTGAATATACACAATTTAATAAATTGTTATCGACTCCTGATTTTTTCAGCACAGAGTTATATGGATGATGAATATCAACAGTAGTCATTGACATTACAAATGGTTTTTCGTTGTCATAATTATCAAGCCAATTGTTTATATAGGTAAAAGTATCAACATCACTTGCTCCCCATTCTCTAACTGGATATTTTTTATTAGGCATCACTGCATCAGTATAAGTTGAGTGAAATTCATCATAACCATGCAAACGAAATATATGCTCTTTACTTGTAAAAGTAGCTGTTCCCCCTTGCATCTGAACTGAGTGATAATTAAGAGTATCCAAAAGGGCCGAAACAAATGGATATCTGGTTGTTAACGGATCTCCACGATCATGAAAATGAGTATTTATTTCACTAATACTTGCTCTCTTAAACGCCATGCTTGTTCGATACAAATGTAGTGAAGAAGCGAAGGTTGCAATAAGCCCCTGCAAAGTAGGCAGGGAAGCATTATAGATATTATCAAAATAATAAGATTTACTTTTAAAATCTAAAAAATTATCGACAACCCCCAGATCCGTAACCCTTGGATCTTCAATAAAAAAAGAAGAAAAACTTTCAACCATAATAAAAATAATATTGGGGGTAGATGGTTTATATAAGGCCTTCTCTGGTGGTCCATCAACAAAAATACTATTTTTATAAAGTGGAAAATTATTCTTTGAGGTTGAGTGTAATTTCAAACCTACTTTACGCAATTTTTTAATATGTTTTTCAGTTAACACTATTTTTTCTGCTTGTGCTGTTTTAAAAAAATAACGAACCGACTGCAAGAAATGCCTTTCTGGTAAATTTCTCATATAAACAGTCGATGCGATCGGTTTAATAAAAAGAGTCTTAACAATTGTTAAATCAAAAATTTTTGCGATTGCAAAAACAACAACTAAAGATAAAAAAATATGTTTCATAAAATAGATAAATTTCGACCTGTTTAAATCATTATTTTCTTGCAAATGGTTTTTTGCAACTCGCGAAAAAAAATAAAAACCCAAAATACTTAAAAACAAAATAACGATTGTAATCATCGTTATTTTGTTAAAAATCATAGCAACACTTTCGCCGTAGAAGGCATTTTGCCAAAACAGATAATCTATATGATTTCCATAGAAATATACAACGTTCCAATCTAATGTTCGGATAATCGCAGAGAAGATAAACAATAGATAAACAATCTTTCCAACTACGTGAAACCGATCTAGCAGGTATAAAGATGAAAAAACAATTGCTAAAAACGATACTATTGTAGGATAGATCCATAATAATCGAGAAAGATAATATCCAGTCGTCCCAATAGAAAATGGACCGATCCAAACTAATGAAAAATGCCAAACTAGCAATAAAAATAAAAAATATAAGATTAAAAAGAAAGGACTTAATTTAATGTTTTTTAACATCGAAACCCCAAATCACTACTTAAAAACTCTATTATTTTTAATGAGAAAGTCATTAATAAAAATCCTAGATAAATCTTGTTGAAAATCTAAGTATAATTTTGTTTTATAAAAACTGTCAATCAAATTTTTTTGTTCAACCGAATCTGTTTGCAAATTAAAAAGATATTCTTTTTTTGTTTTTTGATGAAAGATATATTTAAAAGGATATCTTACAGATCCAAGAAAGCTTCCACCATAAGGCTGAATCAGCGGTACAAATATATCACGATCAATACTAAACATTGAACTTCCAAGGAAGTGAGTTTTTCCCGAGATTCCCAACAAGTGCATCACGGTTGGTGCTACGTCCAGCTGTGACACAGAACTTTTATTAATACCTTTCATCTTGGAATTATTTTTCCATAATATCAAAAATGGAGTTATAAAATTTTCTTTATAAAAACCATTTTCTGCTGCATAAGAATAATGCTCTCCCATTGGAAAGCTATGATCTCCAGTAATAATCACTATAGAATTTTTGAGATAATCTCTTTTTTCAAGCTCTTCAAAAAAAGTTTTTAGATACTCATCAGTTACTCTGATTGAATTAGCATATCCTTGTCTAATTCCTGACTGTTTAGGATATAAATATCTTTGCTCAACGGGCACTTTATCAAATTTCTGATGATTAGAAACAGTCGTTAGTGCAGCAAAATATTTTTTTGATATTCCTTTCTTTACATTTTTTTCTTCTACATCATCAAGATAATTAAAAAAAATTTTATAAAACTGATCATCTTGAATTCCCCACCCCCAACCTTTAGACTTTTCTTTTAAAAATTTATCTTTTATAGATCCAGTCATTGCACTCACGTGATCAAAACCATTTCTTTTAACAAAATAACCGGTATTATCAAATTTAATATTAGAGAATGCTTTAAAAAAAAGTGTATCAAACCCATTTTTTTTTAATATTTCAGGAAGGCAATTTAATTTTAAATCAGGATAGTGAGTAAAAACCTTTTTTTTCGTAATTGGCAGTAGGGAACATAAGAGTACAAGTTGACCTCTCGCAGTCTGGACAGAGACACCCCAGAAATTATCAAAATACATTCCATCTTTTATTAATGAATTAAAATAAGGAGTATATTCTTCACCTTTTTCATTTTCAGAATTAACAAAATTAGAGTTAAAAGATTCAACCATAATTAAAAAGATATGAGGTTTTTTAATCTCAGGATACAACTTATTATAATCGACCGTTCTAACATAGGGATATTTAACTTTTATCTTTTCACTAAAATCAAAACGCTTTGAAGGAAAATAATAATTAACTTTTGATTGAGTAAAACTCAAAAACTCATCATAGCTATATGGAACAAAAAATAAAATAACACTATATACAAGTAAACTTAAAAAAAACACCTTAGGACGTTTGTAACTGTTTGGAGCTTTTGTTAGTTTTTTATATTTAAATTCTAAACAAATTAAAATAAAACCAATCGCGCCAGTAATAATGAGGTCCTTTCTTTTAAAAGTTCCTAAAATAACCTCAAAGCTCTCCTTATATAAAGCAAGTCCCAAATTATCAATAATTACAGCATAATCAAGAGCAATACGACTGCGCATATGATAATAACTAATTAACATATAACCACAAATAGACAACACCTTAAATAAGGCAGTTAAAAATCTAGATTTTTGAAATATAAAATCAAAGAGACGAATAAATATAACAATTGAAATAGCACTTATAATAAGTACTATAATATTTTCAAAATCAAAAGTTTGATATTGAAGACCTTTTTTTAAATGAAGGCGGATAATAAAATAAAAGTACACAAATAAAAAGAATTTCTCTGAGAATGTATTTCCAAAGAAATTCTTTATTTGTTTATTTAATCTTAACATTTAAAACTAAAAACGTGATGAAATCTCATTTTTATCAAAGAAATATGAGACTTCTCTTTCTGCTGATCCAAGAGAGTCTGAACCGTGAACAGCATTTGCTTCTAAAGACTTTGCATATAATTTTCTTAGGGTACCTTCAT
>DAOVTR010000106.1 GCA_030633015.1 Bdellovibrionales bacterium | reverse complement strand
GTAGATACCATTTCTCTCTCCATAAACGTATGGCTTCATTTTGGGATTCCATTTATTGGTTTGATGACCGAAATGTGCACCTGCTTCTAACAAGCTTTTTAAAGTTAACTCTTTAGACATAATTTCTCCTAGGTTGATGGTTACTCAAATCACCTCTAAGCTCTTAAAAATTATTCAAGAGACCACCTTATTGAAGTGAATGTTATTTACCGTAAATTCGGCATAATTAAGGTAATTACAATTAACACAGCATTATAAAAGGAGCAAGTTTAAGAATATTTTAATTAATGGGTTGTGCGCCGCAAAGCCACTATCAATCCATAGATTGCAGTATTTTTCTTGGCTTGGATCCCTGTGCTGGCCCAACAATGCCTTGGGCCTCCATTTTTTCAATAAGATTTGCAGCTCTATTATATCCAATTTTTAGTCGTCTTTGGAGCATTGAAGCTGAAGCTGCTCTGTATTCCATTACAACTTCTACTGCATTATCATATAAATTATCTTCACCTGCACTCTCTGTACTTGTTAAGTGTGAGCCAAATGAGTATGGATCTTTAGGACCAGGTTCTCCTCCATTTTCAAGGAACTCAACCGCTTCATTATTATATTCAAAACCCATCTCTGATAACTTAGTAACTAAGGCATTTATTTCTTCTTCGTCAACATACGAAGAGTGAACTCTAGATGTTTCAACCCCTCTTTTATAGAGCATATCTCCTTTACCTAACAATTTTTCAGCACCAGCACAGTTTAGAATCGTTCTAGAATCTGTACTCGTTGTAACCTTAAAAGATACTCTTGTGGGAAAATTTGATTTAATTAGACCTGTAATAACATCAACTGAAGGCCTTTGAGTTGCAACTATCATATGAATTCCTGCGGCCCTGGCCTTTCCAGCTAAGCGGCAAATATTATTTTCAATTTCTTTTCCTGCTTTTGTTAAGATAAGATCTGCAAACTCATCGACAATAATAACAAGAGAAGGGAGTGAAAAGTCACTGCTGCTGCTATCATAATATTTAGTTATTTTTGAAATTAGTTCTCCTGAATCAGTTTTGAGTTTCTTATTAAATGAATCCAGATTTCTGACTCCAAACTCTTTTAAAATTGAATATCTACGATCCATCTCTTGAACGGCCCACATCAAAGACAACGAAGCAGTTTTTGCGTCAGTTAAAACAGGCATACAAAGATGAGGAAGCTTGGCATATAAAGCAAGCTCAAGCTGCTTAGGATCAATTAAAATTAATTTCATTTCAGTAGGTGACCTTTTTACTAATAACGAAACTAAAAGAGAATTTATAAAAACAGACTTTCCTGCTCCAGTTGCTCCGGCAACCAGCATATGTGGCATTGCTGACAGATCAACAGTAAACGGCTGTCCAAATGCATCTTTACCCATCGCAAGAGGAAGATTATAATTGCTTTTTTGAAAATCTTCTGAGGCAAGAACTTCATCTAGATAGATCAAATCCCTGGGGCTTCTTGGTACCTCTATACCAACACTCGTTCTACCCTTCATTGGATAAACAATTCTAATAGGTGCACCGTATAGGGCACCACTTAAATCATCGGCCAAAGTATTGACCCTTGAAACCTTAACTCCTTTACCAAGTTCAAGTAAAAAAGTATCAACCACTGGCCCTTTTAAAACTTCCGTTATTAATCCGTCAACTCTAAACTCTCCTAATTTGTCTTCAATGCTTGTAATTATTTTTTCAAAATATGCTTGATCAGGATCCTTTGCTCTCCTCGATGTTGTCTTTGCAATCATTCCGCTAACTAACGTTTGATAATCTTCAAGTTTCTCTTTTGGAGGGGTAATTTTAGTAAAATCTTTTGTTGTCAATTCATTCTTTTTTTTGCTTTTAAATTTAAGCTCAAATATTTTCTTTTTCTTAAGTATATTTTCTTTTTCAAGATTTTTTATTTCAGACTTATTTGAATCTGCAATGATCGTATCAAAATCAAATTCATTATTTTCGTCTGTCCCTCTCAAATAAGAAGGAATTTTATTGCTTACAGTTTTAATTTTATTATTTATTGATGATTTCAATTTTTTTACTGGAGAAATTGGATTTATAAATCTAATAACACGAGAGCATCGTTGTGGTACTTTCAATATAAAATTAAGTAACTTTAATCCGACCTCTTTCGGTGAGGCCCTGAAGGAACAAAACAAAAATAAAATTAATAAAAACAAAAAAATAAAAAAAGAATTAACTAAAGAAAACCTCTCTTTTAACAAATACAAAATGCCTTCGCCCAAAAACTTTGGAAAGAAAAGATAGGTAAAAAACAAAGAAGCAAAGCTCAAAGTTAATACATTAAAAATATCAAGGACATTTTCTCTTTTTGAATATAAAAAAGAGTAAAGAAGTGAAAAAAGCAAAAAAGGAAAGAAGGTCCAAGGCCCGGAAAAATATCCCACTAAAACAACTATCGATGATCCATAATATGTAAACAAATTAATGGAATCTGTCTTCGAGCTTATTACCAGATAATTATCAGCAAGAGTCAAACTGTAATAAAATGTTATTGAAGAAAATGCCGTAATTAAAAATAATATAAAAAGTTCAATCTTCAAAATTCGACTGATCACTGTATCCATCCCTGATTTAATGATTAGATATTGTTATATTTTAATGACGAAATTCAATAAGACCAGCAAAAAAGTTCCTCAACTTATCAGAATTTTACGGAAACAACTGTATTAATGATCTGTATTCATCGACGAATATCTTAATGATTATTGTGACTTTTTACAATTCTTTTCAATAAACGGAAGTCTTGAACTTTTATATTCAACTCCATTTTTATCCTTTTTATAACGCAGTTTAAATTTACTTAGCTTAAGTCCTACCAATTTAGGATTTGGAGATAATTTATTACAATCATGTTTTTTAGTAATTTTAATAAACTTTTTTTCTTTTGCATCAAAGATAAAATATTCATTCTCATTACATTTCGGCTCACACATATAGGTCAAGACCCCATTACTTAAACCAAAAAACTCATTATGATTAGCACACTTATCAAACTCGGATAAAATTTTCTTCTTTTTCAAATCAACCACGATAATTGAGGAAAGATACCCTTCCATATAACTATTAAAGCCAATCTCAAAAAAATGAAATTTTCCAAATTTAAAAACAGAAACAACCGTACTATCTTCTGACCAGTTCTTTGAATTAAACTTTAATATTATGCTCTTTTTTTTCCCAATATGCTTTTTTAATTCCATTGAACTGTTAATTGAGTACAATTCATTATCTATTTTTCCTTCAAGATGAGAAAGAACATCAACATATTCGTAATTACCACTAATTTCTTCTTCTGAAAGTTGTCTGTTAGAGTCAAATCTTGAAACGTATTGACCAAAATTACAGTTAAAAGCATAACTATTTAAAGTAAATAAAAAAGTTATTATTAAAATAATTGGATATGTAAACTTCATTTTCACTCCACATGCAAATATTATTACGATTATAAAAATGGCGGGCGCAGAGGGACTCGAACCCCCAACTTACTGATTTGGAATCAGTCGCTCTACCAATTAGAACTATACACCCGCTTAAAAAAAAGGCCGGAATTCTCCGGCCTTTATAAAATATCGATATAAAAAATTATTCAATAATTTCAGATACTGTTCCTGCACCAATTGTTCTTCCACCTTCACGAATCGCGAAACGAAGACCTTTTTCCATTGCAATTGGAGTAATCAATTCACCTTCAAAGTCAGTGTTATCACCAGGCATAATCATCTCAACACCTTCGTTAAGCTTAACTGTTCCTGTAACATCTGTTGTTCTAAAATAGAATTGAGGTCTATAACCTTTAAAGATTGGAGTATGTCTTCCACCTTCATCTTTAGTTAGAATATAAACTGAACATCTAAATTTTGTGTGTGGAGTAACAGTACCAGGCTTAATGATACACTGCCCTCTTTCAACGTCTTCTCTTTTTGTTCCTCTAAGTAGAAGACCAACATTATCACCTGCTTGACCTTGATCAAGAAGCTTTCTAAACATTTCAACACCAGTAATTGTTGTTGTTTGTTTTTCTTTTATTCCAATAATATCAACTTCTTCACCAACTTTAACAATTCCTCTTTCTACTCTTCCTGTAACAACTGTTCCACGACCTGAAATTGAAAAAACATCTTCAACTGGCATCAAAAATGGCTTCTCTACTTCTCTTGCAGGAGTTGGGATATATTCATCAACTTGCTTCATTAGCTCAATAATACTTTCTTTACCTATTTTAGCATCACCATTTTCTATAACGGCTAAAGCAGATCCTGAAACTATAGGAATATCATCACCTGGATACTCATAATCACTTAAAAGCTCTCTAACTTCCATTTCAACAAGCTCTAAAAGTTCTGCGTCGTCAACTTGATCAACCTTATTTAAATAAACAACTAAAGATGGAACACCAACTTGTCTTGCAAGTAAGATATGCTCCCTCGTTTGTGGCATTGGTCCATCAGCTGCTGAAACAACCAAAATTGCTCCATCCATTTGAGCTGCACCAGTAATCATATTTTTAACGTAGTCAGCATGCCCTGGACAATCAACGTGAGCATAATGTCTTTTTTCTGTTTCATACTCAATGTGAGCTGTATTAATTGTAATACCTCTTGCTTTCTCTTCTGGAGCTGAATCAATATCTGCATAACTTTTTACGCCTGCTCCTGAAAGCTCCGCAAGTGTCATTGAAATTGCTGCAGTTAACGTAGTCTTACCATGGTCAACATGTCCAATTGTTCCAATGTTTACATGTGGCTTACTTCTATCAAATTTTTCCTTTGCCATAATAAATTCTCCTTCAAATTATTTATCAAATATATGGTTAAGCTATTAAATTTACTCTTTAATATCCACTCTTCACTTTTAAGAGCCACAGTATGCAAAATTATGAGCCTACTGACAAGACTAAAGTGGAGCTCACGACGAGATTTGAACTCGTGACCTCTCCCTTACCAAGGGAGTGCTCTACCCCTGAGCCACGTGAGCCAAACTACTACGTCGCCATGCTTTTTACTACACTAAATTTCTTAGTGCAACACAACACTAATTTATTGTTGGTGATAAAATGGAGCGGGCGATGAGGTTCGAACTCACGACCCCCAGCTTGGAAGGCTGGTGCTCTACCAACTGAGCTACACCCGCTTAAATTGTTTATGGTGGCGAAGGATGGATTCGAACCATCGAAGGCGTACACCGTCAGATTTACAGTCTGATCCCTTTGGCCACTCGGGAACCTCGCCCTAACCTTAAAACAACTATATCACCGTACAATAAAATTATGGAGCTGGCTATAGGATTTGAACCTACGACCTGCGGTTTACAAAACCGCTGCTCTACCAACTGAGCTAAGCCAGCGCTACTTATAAATTTAAGAGCAAGGTGCAAAAATTTATAAACTTTTGGAATTACTAAATCAAGAACTTTCTTAATTTGGTCCAAAAAATTTTTCCATGGCCACCGCAGATGCAACGGAAACATTTAAAGATTTTATTTTCCCAACTGATTTTAATGCATAAATATTATTTAAAACTCTTTCAACAGAATTTGAGATCCCAAGATCTTCTGCCCCCAAAACCAGGGCAATAGGCTTATCATTTTTATCAACTATCGGTTCTATAGAACCATTTTCTGACAGACCAATACACTCTACTCCTAAATTTTGAAGCTTGGTAATAGTTTTAGAAAGAGAGTTTGTAGAAATTAATTTAACATATTCTATTCCACCAGAAGCAACTCGCGTAAAACTCGGGGCAGCACCAAAATTACCTTTTGAAGAGACTATTACACAATCAACCCCATAAAATGCTGCACTTCTCACAATTGCAGCAGCATTATGAGTATCTGTTATCTGATCCAAGATAATCATTTTTTTTATTGTTTTATTTTCCAGCTCATTATAGAGCCATGCGTTGCCAAAATAATTAAATTGCTCAGAAATTAAAAAGGCATTGGAAGTAATTCTAGAATATTTATAATTTTCAGCTTTAAAATGCTGTTTTCCAGCCTCTTGAATTTCATGCGCTTCTAAAATATTAATTTTTAGATTTTTTAACATTTTTTCCACACTAGATCCCAATTTTATAAGACCTGACTTGCTTGCTGCT
>DAOVTR010000179.1 GCA_030633015.1 Bdellovibrionales bacterium | reverse complement strand
TTGATCAAGTTACTGGAATTGTTAATTTTACAATGCGCGTTACAATTCCCCTCATATGTATTAAACTACCTATAGATGAATTAAGCTAATTTTACCTTAAGGGTTCTTAATATGAAGTTGAAGCATATTTTAATATCTTTTATTTTCCTATTTACTTTAAATATCGTTTCAGATTCTAGGTTAAGTGTATCTCGTTCAATTGCCTCAACTCCAATAAGTAAAGATCTTACTGAATTTGCAGAAAAGGAAGGGAAAATTGCTTTTTTTCCAGGCTCATTTGATCCGCCTTCAAGATCTCATCTAAGTACTGTTATTTCTTTGATTGAAGATTATAAATTTGAAAAAGTTTATGTCGTTTTAAATACTAAAGGACCCAAAAATTATATGACCTCTATTGATGAGAGAATGGGAATGCTCAGAAAAGGGCTAGTGGGATATCATGATAATATTGTTTTTGTTAATGAGCCTGTTGATGGCAAAGATCCTGCTTATAAAGGTCGGCTACAAGATAAGCTAGGAAAAAAAGTTTGGGGTGTAACAGGAGGAGATGGCTGGGAGCTTTTACCTGAAGTGGTAAAAAATGATCAAAATAAATTATGGATTATTATGCCAAGATCTGAACTTGCTGAAGTTGAATTTCCGGTAAGGGATAATATTGTAATTTTAAGTCCTAAAGGAATGGGAGAGGGTACTTCTTCTAGTTATATACGCAAAAGTATTAGTAAAGGTATGTTTCCAGATGGACCTTTACCAAAAACGGTTAAAGACGAGATCATTAAACATCATTTTTATTATAGTGTTGATGAAGCTCATGCTTTATCAATGAAAGATCTTTTCCATAAAGAGTGGGACCACTATCAAGAAAAGTATGAAGTTTTTGATATTCCTAAACCAGAGTATAAAGTTCATCAAAGTCGTAAAGCTTGGAGAGATAATTTTATTCGAATAACTGTTGCAGGCCGTAAGATGGATAATGAAAGTGCTGAGAAGTTTTGGGAACGAGGTCAAAGTTTTATCCGAAATGGATCTCAAGATATAGGTAGCAAATCGTGTGTTCATCTTGCTAGTCAATTTTTTTAAATTAATTTATTAAAAATGAAACATTATTTATGTAGCACTCTTTCTAGAGGCTCATCTTTGTTGTTTCGATTGTTACTTGGATAGAGTTCTTTCCGAGTTTTTGATTGATTTATGTGGTCCATTAGTTTGAAAACAGTATTAGGGTCTTCTGTTTTTTTAACATAAATTCCATCATCACAACTAATTGCACGGTCATATTTTGTACAATTTTTAAAGAAAGTATTAATTTTTTCTAAACTTGTATTTGATTTCGGAGCTTTTCTTCCTGTGGAAGATTTGCTTCCGCTTCAGCTGGAAGTTTTTCGATGGGTTATCTTCGTTGCTCAACTGCATTCTCAATATCTTCTTGTTTCTTTTTAAGCTGTCGTAAAAACCAACGCGCATGTCTGATGTTTTTTTCTAAAAATTCAACTGGATCTTTTTTTATGTATTTCTGGCTATAGACGTATCTATTAGTGAAAAGTGTTCGGTAAAGTTTTGCACCTCTATGAGCAGTCATCAGTTTTTCCCACTCTCGAACTGGTGCGACATCACTTAATACTGATGGATCAATAATATATTTTTTTTCTTCACCATTTATTTTTACTAATATGAATGGTGCAATATGGTATCTCCAATAAACCATTTTTTTTGGATTATAAAATGCTTTAAGTCCTAATTTTCCCTGTGCAATAGCCTTTCCGACAATTACGTTCATATCTTCCAGAAGATAAGTCATTTCATGAGCTCGTGAATAACATCCATCTTTGACATATCTAAACGGAATATGTTCTTGACTGGCCATTATGTTAAATAACTCTTTTGCCTTCTCAAGTGTCACAACAGAAACATAAAGGGGGCGGTCTTTAAAATCTTGTGTTTTACCTAAGTATAAAGAGTGGTGTGAGCTCTCTGTAGCATGTAGATTTAAATTGAAAAGTAGAGGAATAATTAAAATGTATAAACTGAACTTTATCTGTCTCATTGGGCACCTATATCTGTATTTAGAAATATGTGTAACATAAAAATAAATCCCAGACATTATGTGATTTGAAACAGGTAAAATGTAATGGGTAATTCACTGAGGATATAAGATACAAATCAATCTAGATAGAGGTAACCTATCAAAATTACAGAAAATTAATTATTTTATTAATATTACTTAAGGTGTTTATTCCGTTTGAATAAGGTATACACGTAAAGTAATACTTAATTAACCTTCTTATTTAGAAGACATATTTGTATTGTTAGGAGTTTTTATGCCAGTAAAAATTATAAGTTCTTTCACTTTACTCTTTGTTTATTTAGCTAGTTTTCAAGTTTTAGCAGGAAATAATTATCCATCTCCTGATGAAGTTGATCGAGTGACGAGAGAACTTGTGCAGAGAACTGCAACTAAATTTCTTAAAGAGATTTCTAAAGATCTTAAAGATGCACCTAGTTTTGTTCAAGGAGCATTAATTTCTTTTTCTGTAGAAAGAAAACTTGATATTCGTTATCTCGAAATTGATGGTCAGAATGAAATTTTACATGATCATTTTACCGCACAATCAATTGACCAACTTCAAAATGCCTACTTTAATTCATTTCATCGGTCGCTATTTGTTCCTTACAATATGAAGGAAGGCATGACTGATGGCCTGATTTCTGATGATTTGAAAAGTATCGTTTTTACTTCAGGTCTTAATAAAGTTGGAATTAATTCTGATATGGATGTTACTGAAAACAATACGGTTGTGACTGTTGAAGCTATGGTTGATATTGAGGATGATGAAACAGGTGCAACGATTATTAAAATAAATGAAACAATTAAGATTTTAGTTAAGACAGAAGTTTTCTTTCGACCAGATGTTTATAATCATAAAGGAAGTATTTCAGTAAAGGACAGAACTTTAACAAATGCTCAAGTTGAGTATGATCGAAAAGGTCCATTTCCAAATCAGTCACTTATTGAAAGTACTCCTATTGAGAATAATCTATTTCGTTTTAAAAAATTATTGGCCAGTGGGGAATATGATGTTGTTCTTAAAGATGCTTTTTGTGGTTGTTCAGTAACAATTATGGAAGATAAGCTTTTTAATCCAAAGACTGGAGCCGATCATAAGTTTAAAGATATTGTTGCTAAAAATTCATCTGTGACAGGAAGACTTATTAATCAAAAATATGAGCCTGTGAAGTATCGGGAACTTAAGTTAGTTCCAAGCTGTAGTGATGCTGACCAAATTATGTATCAGGTTGCAACGACTACAACTGATGAAGATGGGCATTATACTTTTTCAGATGTTCCAAAGGGAGGATATGACATAATTTTTCAAGATGTTATTGTTAGCTCCTTACTAAGTTGCGATTTTGATTCTACTGAATTTGAAAATGGAACTACAGTAGTTGAAATGCCTCAGTATTATAATGTTCATGTTTCATATCACTACCAAGGATTTGGTTATTTTGAAATTCTTTGGCCAAACATAGAAATAGGTTCTGTTAACCCAAGCTTTGATAATGTGATGACAACTCGTTACGAGCAAAATAGTCAAGGAAACCTGGTTGATTTAGATAATCACCACCTTTACACTCCATTTACTGATATTTTCGATCCTGGTCAGATTACTTATGGAATTAATTGGAAGGGCAAAGATGATGTTGGTTATCCAAATATTATAGAACAAGATGCAGCGCAGTCGATCATGCGTAGAGGTCATAAAGTTCCAGACGAAGATCCTACTCACTATCTTTCATTCACGTATTCTAAATTTGAAACAAGTGATTACTATACCGGGTATAACATTGAATTTAGTTTAGAACTTGATGGATGGGATCCAGCAGACTCTGGTCACCCTGGAGAGTGGCTAAAAATGTCAATGCCAATAAGTGTTGGAAAATGTACTCCTGGAATGCCTGTTCTGGTTCCATTTGAGTTCTGTGATAATTCTGAAGAAAATAATCAAATGATGGTTGCACTATCAAATGGCTTTGCCTATACAAGAAATTATTATTCATCAGCGTCCAATGATGGAATAAGCTATTTATCAATTGAGTTTAAGCCAATTAAAGATGGTGGAGCACCTCCTGCACCTCCTGTTGATCCAAGCGACCCTGATGACGACGACACTGGAAATGATGATGGTGGCGGACAAGATGATAATGCACCACCTGATTGGTGATAAAAATAATTTAGTATAGATTCAATAGTGCATCATGCATAAACTACAATTAAGCATGCTTTTTTCATTTAATTTGACACTTTTCTAAATAAAACTGTCACATCAAAATATCGATATAACATTCCTATATGCTAGATTTCGCTCACAACAAATATTGAGCAACAAGGGGTTTGTCATGAAAACAGTTCTTTTAATTTCTATTTTTTTAATTTCACAGAATATATTTTCTGCAAATCTAACTCTTGATAAAGAAATTATTTTTACACTTGAAAAACTTCCAGGTGATACATTAATTGATGATGATTTAGCAGTAAAAAGACTTAGCAAAACTCGACTTCTATTTAGAGGGCCAACCAGAAGAGTTATTCCTGGTAATTATCGCTCTAAAGCCATTACTGAATCTTACCTTCTTAATAACGAAGG